>NZ_JBFUAR010000012.1:0-185209 GCF_056406175.1 Arthrobacter sp. P1_D12 | reverse complement strand
GCCCGGAGGCGGCCAGGTCCGGGCCCGGCGCCGCGGCGGCCTCCGCGGCGGCGTGGCGGACGGACGTCGCCGCCGCCGCGTGGAAGTCCACGCTGACGCCGCCCGGCAGCACGGTGAGCAGTTCCTCGAGGGTGGACCGCAGGTAACGGCCGTAGAGGGCCCGGCTGGGGAAGTCCGCCTCGCCGAGCCGGGAGAGCTCGGCACGTTCGTCGTCAGTGAGCGAAGGGTGCGGGTGGGCGTGCTGGAGTTCGCGCCACTGGTCGAATGTGCGCCCGGCCAGGGGCGGCACGAGTCCCGGGTCTTCGGGGACCACGGTGGGATAGAAGGACTGCGTGTTCATCAGGTACAGCCGTGACTGTCCGGGCTGCCAGACGTGCCCCGGGCCTGCCGGGTAAGGGTCGACCACGTCGATGTGCAGGGTGTCCGCGGAGCCGGCGGAGGCCCAGTTGGCGAGGAGCCGTTCCAGCACGCTCGTGCCCCGGGGACCGGCGCCTATCACTGCCGTCCGGATGCTTCGAGATATGCCCACGGCATCCAGCGTATCGGCAACCCGGCCGCCGGCTTGACCTCCGTGTGACTTGCCACTGCCGCACCGATGTTCTTGGATGGGAAAATGACCACCACAGAAGCTGACCACCCGTCCGCGTCCGGCGAGGCCACCGGCGCCCTCCCGGCTGGAGTGACTTCCCCCGAACCCGTCGACGAGAACATCTGGCTGGAGGACATCTACGGCCAGGAGCAGCTGGCGTGGGTCCGTGAACAGAACGCCCGCACCGAGGAGCTCCTCGAGGACGCCGACTACGCCGATCTGGAAGACCGGATCCTGGAGGTCCTCGACTCCACCGACCGGATCCCCATGGTGGGCAAGCATGGCGAGTGGTACTACAACTTCTGGAAGGACCGGGACAACCCCCGGGGCCTGTGGCGGCGCACCAGCTGGGACAGCTACCGGGCCGGGACCCCCGAGTGGGATGTCCTGCTGGATGTCGACGCCCTCGCCGCCGCCGAGGGCCAGGACTGGGTCTTCCACGGCGCCAACTTCCTCCGCCCGGCCCCGGGTAAACCCCACCGGCGGGCCCTGCTGGCGTTCTCCCCCGACGGCGGGGACGCCAACCGCCACCGGGAGTTCGACGTCGAGGCCCGCGGCTTCGTGGACCCGGCCGACGGCGGCTTCGACCTCCCGACCGGCAAGGGCAATGCCTCCTGGCTGGACGGGGACACCCTGCTGGTCGCCACCACCGCCAACGATCTGCCGCGGACCACCTCGTCCTATGCCCGCACCGGGGTTAAGCTGCGCCGCGGCGAGTCCCTGTCCCAGGCCGAGCAGCTGTTCGACATTCCCGAGGACCACATGATGGCGATCGTGGCCCACGACTCCACACCGGGCTTCGAACGCACGTTTGCCGTCGACTGGATCAGCTTTTTCGAGAAGAACACCTCGGTGCTGCGCGATGGTGGTTGGGTGCAGATCGACGTGCCGGCGGACGTGAACCTGAGCTCGCACCGTGAATGGCTGCTGTTCCGCCCGCAGCGTGACTGGACCGTCAACGGCACCACCCACCCGGCGGGCTCCCTGCTCGCGGCCGGCTTCGAGGACTTCCTCGCCGGTTCCCGGGACCTCGCCGTGCTCTTCACGCCCGATCCGCACACCTCCCTGCAGTCCTGGAGCTGGACGCGGGACTTCCTGCTGCTGAACCTGCTCCGGGACGTGTCCTCGGAGATCCACGTCCTGGATCCGCGGCGCCCCGGCACGGACGCCGCCTGGGCGGCCACTGTGCTGGACGCCTGCCCGCCCCTGCACGACGTCAATGCCTTCGCGGTGGATGACGAGGACGACGCCGAAGGCTCGGAGGACGACGGTACCGGCGGCGCCGCCTGGGTCGCCGAAGCCGAGGCGCCGGGCGCAGGGAACGACTTCTGGCTGGTGGCCACCGGCTTCACGACGCCGACCACCCTGACCCGCGGGACACTCGCCCGCGACAGTGACTGCGGGGCTGCCGAAGGCGTGACCAGCACGCACGAGGTGATAAGGACCTCGCCGTCGTTCTTCGACGAGGCCGGCTACGAGGTCCAGCAGCACTTCGCGGCCTCCAGCGACGGCACGAAGGTTCCGTACTTCCAGGTGGCCGCCAAGGACCTGGTGCTGGACGGCCAGAACCCGACCCAGCTTTCCGGCTACGGCGGCTTCGAGATTTCGCGGACGCCGGCGTACAGCGGCGCGATCGGCCGGGCGTGGCTGGAGCGGCGCACGGCGGAGTCCAGCGGCGTAGAGGGCGAGGGCACACACCGCCGCGGCGGCGTCTACGTGGTGGCGAACATCCGCGGCGGCGGCGAGTACGGGCCGGACTGGCACCGCGCCGCGCTGCAGGGCAACCGCCACCGGGCGTACGAGGACTTCGCCGCCGTCGCGAAGGACCTGATCTCCCGCGGCGTCACGTCCCGTCAGCGGCTCGGCTGCGTGGGCGGCTCCAACGGCGGACTGCTGGTGGGCAACATGCTCACCCAGTACCCGGAGCTGTTTGGCGCCGTGTCCTGCGGGGTCCCGCTCCTGGACATGCGCCGGTACACCAAACTGTCCGCGGGCTATTCCTGGATCGGCGAATACGGCGACCCCGACGTGCCCGAGCAGTGGGAGTTCCTGAAGACGTTTTCGCCGTACCACCTGCTCAAGGACGGCGTGGACTATCCGGAGACGTTTATTTGGACGGCGACTTCGGATGACCGGGTGGGGCCGGTCCAGGCCCGGAAGATGGCGGCCCGCATGCAGGCCATGGGCATCCCCAATGTCTGGTTCCACGAGGCGCTCGAGGGCGGCCACGCGGGGGCTTCGGACAACCGGCAGGCGGCGGCCCTGCAAAGCCGCAGCCAGCACTTCCTGTGGCGGGCCCTCGCCGGCACCGAGGCATAAGGCCCACACCCAAGCAACGCGGAGTCACTTAGCCCCCATCCGGAGGCCCGCATGGGCCGGATCTCACCCCGCGTTGCCCTGGAGCGGGCCGTTTTGCACTGCGTGGCACCTTCTGCGTATCCTTGGTTGGCTAGTTATTAGCAATTGGAGACGTGCCAGAGCGGCCGAATGGGCTTCACTGCTAATGAAGTGTGGGGCACAACTCCACCGGGGGTTCAAATCCCCCCGTCTCCGCGTTTGGCCCCGGTCCTCGGACCGGGGCCTTTTGCGTTCCCGGGCAGATCAGGGCGGATCGACGCCGTTCATTCGCGCTGGTCTGCCCCCGGCAGTCACGTCCCCCCGGCCCGGACCGTCCGGTGGCCGGACGCCTCACGCCCGCTGGCGGATCCGGATGGCAGGATAGGCCCATGTCGAGCAACACGGAATTTGACGCCATCATCGTCGGCGGCGGCCACAACGGACTGGCCGCGGCCGCGTACCTGGCCAAGGCCGGGCGGGACGTCCTGGTCCTGGAAAAGCTGGAACACGCCGGCGGCGCAGCGGTTTCCGCGCACGCGTTCGACGGCGTCGACGCCCGCCTCTCGCGCTACTCGTATCTCGTCAGCCTCCTGCCGCGGCAGATCATCGACGACCTCGGCCTGCGCATCACGCTGGCGCGGCGGCGCTATTCCTCCTACACCCCGGACCCCGCGGACGGCAGCCGGGCCCTGCTGGTGGACAACGGGGACGAGGCCGCCACGGCCGCGTCGTTCGCCGCCGTCGGCGCTCCCGACGGCGAGTTCGGCGCCTTCACCGCGTTCTACGCCGCGTGCCGGCAGCTCACGGAGGCTCTCTGGCCCACCATGACCGCGCCGCTGCTGGCGCGGTCCGACGCGCGGGCCCTCGCCGCCCGGGCCGGGGCCGACGCGGCGTGGGAGGCCATGATCGAACATCCCATCGGACAGGCGATCCGCCGGGAGCTGGGCAGCGACCTGGTCCGCGGTGTGGTCCTGACGGATGCGCTGATCGGTACCTTCGCCCGGGCTGACGACGAGGACCTGCAGCAAAACATCTGCTTCCTCTACCACCTGATCGGCGGCGGGACGGGGGACTGGGACGTGCCGGTCGGCGGCATGGGCGCGGTCTCCGGCGAACTGGAGCGGGCCGCGCGCGACGCCGGCGCGACCATCCTGACCTCCGCGGACGTCACCGCCGTCCGGCCCGGCGGCGCCGTGGACTACCGCCACGGCGGGCAGGACCATTCGTCTTCCGCCCGGTGGGTGCTGTCCAATGTGGCGCCCGTGGTCCTCGACCGGCTGCGCGGCCGGCCTGCCGCCGGCCTGTCAGCCGGCGCCGCTGCCGGCCCCAACCCGAACCATCACCGCGAGGGCGCGCAGGTCAAGGTCAACCTCCTGCTCAAACGCCTCCCGGAGCTGCTGGACGGATCCGTCAGCCCCGAGGCCGCGTTCGGCGGAACGTTCCACATCAACGAGACCTGGTCCCAGCTCGACGCCGCCTACAGCACCGCCGCCGCCGGATCCGTGCCCTCGCCGCTGCCGTGCGAAATCTACTGCCACTCGCTGACCGACCCCACCATCCTGTCCCCGGAACTGCAGGCCGCCGGCGCCCAGACGCTGACCGTCTTTGGCCTGCACGTCCCGAACCGGCTGGTCACGGCGGAGAACAACGAGGACCGCCGCGCCGAACTGCAGGCGGCCGTCCTGGCCTCCCTGAACTGCGTCCTGGCCGAGCCCGTCGAGGATCTGCTCCTGACCGGTCCGGACGGGCGGCCCTGCATCGAAACCAAGACCACCCTGGACATTGAACGCGCCGTCGGGATGCCCCGCGGCAACATCTTCCACGGCGGCCTCGACTGGCCGTTCGTGGAGGACGGCGAACCGCTGGACACCCCGGCGCGCCGCTGGGGCGTGGCCACGGACGATCCGCAGATCCTGCTCTGCGGCTCCGGCGCCCGCCGCGGCGGCGCCGTCAGTGCGATCGGCGGACACAACGCCGCCATGGCCGTGCTGGAATCGGAACCACCCCTGCACCATGCGTGAACCAGTGCAATGGGTGAACCAGTGCAATGGATGAGCCGGCGCTATGGGTGAACCGGACCGTGGGGACACGCGCATGAACGCCTCCCCGCGCGGCGCGGACCCTGCCGGGGGCAGCTGGAGCCCGCGACTGGCCCTGCTGGTGGCCGCGACGTTCTTCATGGAATTCCTCGACGGGACCGTCCTTACGACCGCCATACCCAGTATCGCCGCCGATTTCGCGGTGCCGGCCGCCGACGTGAACATCACCATGACCGCGTACCTGATGACGGTGGCGATGGGCATCCCGCTCAGCGGCTGGCTCGCGGAGCGGCTCGGTGCCCGCCGGGTGTTCTGCCTCGCCATCGCCAGCTTCACAGCCGCGTCACTGCTCTGCGCGCTCAGCCAGGACCTGACCATGCTCACGCTGAGCCGTGTCCTGCAGGGTGCCGGCGGCGCCATGATGGTCCCGGTGGGCACGCTGGTGGTGCTCCGCGGCACCCCGAAGAAGGATCTGCTGCGCGCGACGGCCTTCCTCGTGTGGCCCGGGCTGCTGGCCCCGGTCCTCGCCCCGCTGGTGGGCGGAGCGCTGACGACCTACCTGTCCTGGCACTGGATCTTCCTGGTCAACCTCCCCCTTGGCTTGGCAGCCTTCCTGGCCGCGCTGCGCCTGGTCCCCCCAGCACGCGGCGACAGCACGCGGCGCCTGGACTGGCTCGGACTGGTCCTGACCACGCTCGGGGTGGGATCCCTGCTGGTCGGCCTGGAATTGATGGGCGGCCGGGACGCCGGACTGCTGGCGGCCGCGGGGATCGCTGCGGGCCTGCTGTTCCTGGCCGCCGCCGCGGCCTGGATGCGGCGGACCAGCACGCCGCTGTTCAATCTGTCCGTCTTCGGCACGCGGACGTTCCGCGCGACGGCGACGGGAGGCTTCGTGTACCGCCTGACCATCAGCGCGGTGCCGTTCCTGCTGCCGCTGATGTTCCAGGTCGGTTTCGGCTGGGACCCGCTGCGCGCCGGGGCGATGGTGTCGGCCGTGTTCGTGGGGAACATCGGGATCAAGCCCGCCACGACGCCCCTGATCCGGCGTTTCGGGTTCAAGCCCGTCCTGGCGTTCGCGTCTCTGGCCTCCGCGGCCACTTTTGCGCTGTGCGCGCTGCTCGACGCCGGCACGCCGGAACCGCTGATTGTCGCGGTGCTCGTGGCCAGCGGGGCGTTCCGCTCGATCGGATTCTCGGCGTACGCGTCCGTGCAGTACGCCGACGTCGTCCCGGCCCAGCTGCCGTCCGCCAACGCAGTCTCCGCGACGCTCGTGCAGCTCGCCACCGCGGCCGGGATCGCGGTCGGGGCACTCCTGCTGCGGGTCTTCGAGGCAGGCAGCCGCGCGGGATCCACCGGGGTCGCCGGTGATCCGGCGGCGCCGTACCGGGCGGCGTTCCTGGCCATCGCGGTCCTGATGCTCCTGAGCACCCTGGACAGCCTGGCCCTCCCCCGCCACGCCGGTGCTGAGGTCAGCCGGCTTGGCCCAGCACCAGCGGCAGAACGGCGCCGGCGCCCGCGAGCCTGAGGGCCCGGCCGGAGACGGTCAGGGTCCAGCGGCTGTCCACGAGGTCGTCCACCAACATGACGCTCTGGCCACGGATTCCGGCCAAAGCCTCCTCCAGCTCCGGTCCCACCACCAGGCGGTCCCAGACGCCGGCGAGCCGGTAGGCGCTGTTCCCGCCACGGCCGCCGGTGGGTCCGCCGTGGTTGAGCTGCATTTGGCCCAGATACGGGATGCGGCCGATCTCGGAGATCCCGCGGGCCAGGGAATCCACCAGCAACGGCTTCCCGCGGGAGGGCAGGCTGATGATCGCGGCAGGCCGGCCGGCCCCGCTCCAGCCAGCGGTCCGGGCATCTCCGGTGCCCCACTCCCGGAGCACCTGGACGCAGGCCTGCAGCATGCCCGGGTCCACGGGCCGGTCGGGCGCACCGGCGGCGAAGGCCTCCCGCAGGGCCCCGCCCCAGCCAAGGTCCGTCAGGCGCGCCAGCACCCGGCCGTCCGCGAGGGCCTCATCCGGCTTGATCTTGCCCTTGACCGGCACGCCCAGACGGTCCATGCCGCTGGGCCACTGCAGCCGCGGTTCCAGGGCGACGCCGGCCCGGCGCAGGGTCTGCCCGGCGGTCTCCGTGGCGTCCTCGGCGATGTCGGCGCGGAACCAGCGGCCCGCGCAGTTGTCGCAGCGGCCGCAGGCGCGGGCCGTTTCGTCGTCCAGCACCGAGGTGATGTATTCCATCCGGCAGCCGGCCGTGTCCTGGTAGATGACCATCGAGTCCTGTTCATCCACCCGGGCCTCGGCGATCCGGCCGTACCGCTCGGCGTCGTAGTTCCACGGCTGTCCCGTGGAACGCCAGCCGCCGCCGACGCGTTCGACGGCGCCGTCCACGGCCAGGACTTTCAGCAGCAGCTCCAGCGGGGTGCGGCGCAGGTCCACCCGGGCCTCGAGCGCCACCGTGGACACCGCCGTGCCTGCCTCGGCGAGGGCCGTCAGGACCGCGGCAGCCTTCTCCTCGGACGGCATGGACGCCGTGGCGAAGTACTGCCAGATGTCGCGGTCCTCGGATCCCGGCAGCAGCAGGACGTCGGCGTTCGCCGCGCCACGGCCGGCGCGGCCCACCTGCTGGTAGTACGCCACCGGCGACGACGGCGCGCCCAGGTGCACGACGAAGCCGAGGTCCGGCTTGTCGAAACCCATGCCGAGGGCGGAGGTGGCCACGAGCGCCTTGACCTGGTTGTCCTTCAGGAGCTGCTCGGCGCGTTCCCGGTCCGCGGGGTCCGTGCGGCCGGTGTAGGCGAGGACCTCGTGCCCCGCCTCGGCCAGCAGGCGGGCGGTGTCCTCGGCGGCGGACACGGTGAGGGTGTAGATGATGCCGCTGCCCTGCAGATCTTGCAGGTGGGTCAGCAGCCAGCCGAGGCGTTCGCGGGAATCGGGCAGGGTCAGGACACCGAGCCGGAGCGAATCCCGGCCCAGGGCGCCACGGATGGTGAGCACGTCCTTGCCGAGCTGTTCCTCGATGTCATGCACCACCCGGGAGTTGGCCGTGGCGGTGGTGGCGAGCACCGGGACCGTGTCCGGGAGCTGCGTGATGAGGTCCGCGATGCGCCGGTAGTCGGGGCGGAAGTCGTGGCCCCAGTCCGAGATGCAGTGGGCCTCGTCAATCACCAGCAGCCCGGTCCGGCGGACGAGCTCGGGCAGCTGGTTTTCCCGGAAGGACGGGTTGGTGAGTCGTTCCGGCGAGACCAGCAGGACGTCCACTTCATCGGCGGCGAGCTGCTCGCGGACAGTGTCCCAGTCCAGCTGGTTTGCGGAGTTGATCGCCACCGCCCGCACCCCGGCCCGCGCCGCGGCCGCGACCTGGTCCCGCATGAGGGCCAGGAGCGGGGACACGATCAGGGTGGGCCCGGCGCCGCGGCGGCGCAGCAGCAGGGAGGCGACAAAGTACACGGCCGACTTCCCCCAGCCGGTGCGCTGCACCACCAGGGCCCGCCTGCCGCCGTCGACCAGGGCCTCAATGGCCTCGAACTGGCCGTCATGGAACTCGGCTTCAGGATGGCCCACGAGCTCCCGCAGTACGTTCTGGGCCTGTTCCCGGGTCGAGGCCGTGGGGTCGGCGAGGGCAGTGCTGGAAAGGGCGTTCTGGTTACTGGCCATTGCTTCAGTATCCCAGCCCCCTCCGACAGCCACGAAGCCGGTACCTGCTATGTGCACAAACCAGGCGTGTAGACAACGGTGCGGACAGGCCGGCGCGTCAGGGCCGCAACGTAAGATAAGACGCGTGACTACGGATAAGACAAAGACTTTTGACCTCTCGACCTCGTTCAAGGCCTACGACGTGCGCGGAATCGTGGGGCAATCCATCACCGCGGAGATCGTCGAAGCCGTCGGTGCCGCCTTCGTCGACGTCCTGGAACTCACAGGGCAGACCGTGCTGGTGGGCGGGGACATGCGCCCTTCCTCCCCCGAGTTCGCCAAAGCCTTCGCGAACGGCGCAGCCACCCGCGGCGCCAACGTCCAGCTGCTGGACCTGATCTCCACCGACGAGCTCTACTACGCGTGCGGGGCCCTCAACGCCGCCGGCGCCACGTTCACCGCGAGCCACAACCCGGCCGAATACAACGGCATCAAGATGGCCAAGGCCGGCGCCGTGCCGATCTCCTCCGAAACCGGGCTCATGGAAATCCAGGCCCGCGCCGAGGAATACCTCAACGCCGGCGCCATCCCCGCGGCCGGCAGCACTGGCCTGATTGGCGTGCAGGACGTCCTCAAGGGCTACGCGGAGTACCTGCGGTCCCTGGTGGACCTGCGCGGTTCCCGGCCGCTGAAGGTTGTGGTGGATGCCGGCAACGGCATGGCCGGCCTCACCACCCCCGCCGTGCTTGGCGATGCCCTGCTGCCCAAGCTTCCGCTGGAGATCGTGCCGCTGTACTTCGAGCTCGACGGATCCTTCCCGAACCACCCGGCCAACCCGCTGGAGCCGGAAAATCTGCGCGACCTGCAGGCCGCCGTCGTCGAGCACGGCGCGGACATCGGCCTGGCCTTCGACGGCGACGCCGACCGCTGCTTCGTGATCGACGAGAAGGGCGCGCCTGTCTCGCCGTCGGCCATCACCGGTATGGTGGCCCGCCGCGAAATCGCCCGCGCCCAGGGCCTCGGTGAAGACACGCCCACCGTCATCCACAACCTGCTGACCTCCCGCGCGGTTCCCGAACTCGTCGAACGCCACGGCGGCCGGCCCGTCCGCACCCGCGTGGGGCACTCCTTCATCAAGGCCGTCATGGCCGCGGAAGGGGCCATCTTCGGCGGGGAACACTCGGCCCACTTCTACTTCCGCGACTTCTGGAATGCGGACACCGGCATGCTGGCCGCCATGCACGTCCTCGCCGCCCTGGGCGAACAGGAGGGCCCGCTCTCCGAACTCGGCCGCGAATACGAGCCGTACCGGTCATCCGGTGAGATCAACTCGGAAATCGAGGACAAGGCCGCCGCGGTCGAGCGGGTCCGCGAGGACTTCCACGACGAGGACGTCGAGGTCGACTACCTCGACGGCAGCACCTTCATCGCCACCGACGGCAGCTACTGGTTCAACCTGCGCCCGTCCAACACCGAACCGTTCCTGCGCCTCAACGTTGAAGCCACGGACGCCGCCACCATGGAACGCGTCCGCGACCGCGTCCTGGCGCTGGTCCGGGGCTAGCGGTGGCAGTACACCCGGAAGAATCCGCCAACACCGGATCCTGGCGCGAATCCGTGCCGGACGCCAGCGCCACGGACCTGGAGAACCTGCTCGGCACCGGCGTCGGTGCCGCGCAGGAGCAGCTGGAACGCAACGGCGGCTTCCTGCCCTTCGCCCTGGTGGTGCAGAACGACGGCGAAGTCCGGCTGGTGGCAGTCACACCCGCCGACGCGAGCGACGGATCGGACGCCGACTTCGACGCGGACGCCATGATCCGGGACCTCCACGAGTTGCTCCGGCAGCACCGGGAGGAGTTCCGGGCCGCCGCCGTCGTCTGCGACATCACGCTGCTCGAGGAAGACTCGGACGCCATCCACGTCGCGGCAGAGCACCAGGACGGCTCCCTGTTCGCCGCCGTACTGCCCTACGCCGCGAACGCCGGGACGCACGAACTCGAATTCGGCCAGCTGGCCGCCGATACCAACGAGCCCGCCGTCTGGGTGGACTAGACCGCCCTTAGGCTGGGGATATGAAGATCAATGCGTTCGCCGATGTGAGCCTTCGCGCTTTGCTGGTGCTCGCGGCCGTTCCGGACGGCGGGCTCCTGACCACCCAGAGCATCGCCGACGCTGTCGGCACGCCGTACAACCACGTGAGCAAGGCGATGGCGAAGCTGCGCGCACTGGGGCTGATCGAGGTCGAACGCGGCCGCAACGGCGGATCCCGGCTGAGCAGCGCCGGCCGGACCGCAACGGTCGGCCAGCTGCTGCGCCAACTCGACACCCGCCTGGACCCGGCCGACTGCGTCGCCACGGGCGGGACGTGCCCGCTCATCACCGAATGCCGGCTCCGGGCCGCGCTGGCCCGGGCCCGCGAAGCCTTCTATGGCGAACTCGACGGGATCGTGATCGCGTCGCTGCCGACCTCCCGGCAGATGGCGCCCGTCTTTGCGGCGATCGGGCTGCGCCCGGGGCTTTAAGCGGCCCGGCAGGTTCGGGCCGCCGTCCGGCATGGCGTTTACGAACGTGGGCACCACCGGTTCCTTCCCCGGCAGCGACACTTGCCACTGACACCCGCCCATTCCCGCCGCCGCCACGCCCGGAATCCCGTCGATTTGGAATAGATTTCTACGCAGTGTAGAACTTAGGCATAGATATTTGCATTTGAAATGCAAGTATCGCCGCGGACCCGGCTGACGACGCCGGGCCACTACCTCAGGAGTCAACATGCTCTCGGACAAGTCCTTCCCCGTCATCGAGGCCACCCTGCCGCTGGTCGGTTCCCGGATCGGGGACATCACCCCCAAGTTCTACGCCCGCCTCTTCGCCGCCCACCCCGAACTGCTGGACGGCCTGTTCAGCCGCTCCAACCAGCGCTCAGGCAATCAGCAGCAGGCCCTGGCCGGAAGCATCGCCGCCTTCGCCAGCCACCTGGTGAACAACCCGGACACCCTGCCGGAGACCGTGCTGTCCCGGATCGCGCACCGTCACGCTTCCCTCGGCATCACCGAACCGCAGTACCAGGTGGTCTACGAGCACCTCTTCGCCGCCATCGCCGAGGACCTCGCCGAGGTCATCACCCCCGAAATCGCCGAAGCCTGGACCGAGGTCTACTGGCTCATGGCGGACGCCCTCATCAAGCTCGAGAAGGGCCTCTACGCCGCCCAGGCCAACGCCAAGATGTGGACCCCCTGGAAGGTTGCCGCCAAGACTCCGGCCGGCACCGGCTCCATGACCTTCACCCTGGAACCGGCAGACGACACCCCCATCACCGCGGCGCTGCCGGGCCAGTACGTCAGCGTCAAGGTCACGCTTCCGGACGGGCTCCGCCAGGTCCGCCAGTACTCCCTCTCCGGCGACGCCGGCACCAGCCGCAGCTTCACCACCAAGCTCGACGACGGCGGCGAGGTTTCCCCCGTGCTGCACAACAACGTGGCCGTGGGCGACGTCATCGAAATCTCCAACCCCTACGGCGAAATCACGCTCGCGGAGGGCGACGGCCCCGTGGTCCTGGCCTCGGCCGGCATCGGCTGCACGCCCACGGCGTCCATTCTGCGCTCCCTGGCCGAGTCCGGCTCGGACCGCCAGGTCCTGGTCCTGCACGCCGAAAGCACCCTGGACAGCTGGGCGCTGCGCTCCCAGATGACG
Source organism: Arthrobacter sp. P1_D12 (assembly GCF_056406175.1). NCBI lineage: Bacteria > Bacillati > Actinomycetota > Actinomycetes > Micrococcales > Micrococcaceae > Arthrobacter > Arthrobacter sp. P1_D12. The sequence continues at coordinate 172,925 of NZ_JBFUAR010000012.1, read as the reverse complement.
GACGACGTCGAACGCCTGGACGGCGCCGACCTGCAGCTCTGGCTCGAGCAGCCCGAAGCCGGTTCCAACGCAGGCTTTATGTCCCTGCGCGAGGTGGACCTCCCGGCCAACGCCTCGCTCTACCTGTGTGGCCCGCTGCCGTTCATGAAGAACATCCGCAACGAGGCCATCAACGCCGGCATCCCGGCCACGAAGATCCACTACGAGGTCTTCGGCCCGGACATCTGGCTCGCCAGCTAAAGCACTCATCGACGGCGGCCCCGCACTTCTTCGTGAAGGTGGGGGGCCGCCGTCGTGAAGCGGTGCCCGCGGAGCCCGCACAGAGCGCGTCAGCCCGCCGACGGCACCCCGGTGATCGCGTGGCCGAAGCGCAGGAGGTTGCCGGGGTCGTACGTGGACTTCGCGGACCGCATCCGCTCATAGACCTCAGGAGACCACGCCCGGGCCCGGTCGGCCTCGTCGCCCGGCTCGCCATGGAAATTGACCAGCGTGTACCCGGTGGAGTGCGGAGCCATCGCGGCCAGGATCCCGCTGATGGAGGCCGATACGGCCTCGGCAAGGGGCGGTATCTTGAACCCGACGAGGAACAGCAGGAAGGCCGCGTCCCGCCCCGACACGGCGTCCGGCAACGCATCCGGCACTGCAGCAGTCCGCGCCAGCGCGCCACCGAGCGGCCGGACCTCCACCAGCAGCAGCGGGCAGTCCGAACCGTCCCCGGTGAGCTCGAGCAGGTCAGCCACGGCATCGTCGCCGAAATCCTTCAGGAGCGCGCCGCCGTCCATGAAGGGCAGCGGGTCCGCCGGGTCCATGTGGATCTGGTCAACGTCGAGGTAGCTCATGGGCCCGGCCGTGTCCATCAACGGGGTCGAGACCGCCCGCATCGGGGCCAGCAGCGCGTCGCCGGCCTCGCGCTTGCCCAGGAAGGCAAAGCGCAGGTGCACGACGAACTGGTTCCGCAGCGGCTCGGGAACGAAGTCCATATCCGGAAGCCGCAGCAGCGAGATCGAGGGTGAGGCATCTTCGGGCAGCGTGGGCAGCCAGTGGCGGAAGGCAGCCAGGACGTTGGCCGCATCCGCCCCGGGATAGATGATGCCGCCGCCGTAGAAGTCACTGAACGGAAAGAGACTGAACTCGAGGGCGGTCACGATCCCCAGGTTGCCCTTGCCGCCGCGCATCAGTGCAAACAGCTCGGCCTCGGCGTCGGCGTCGATCCGCCGCAGCGCGCCGTCGGCCGTAACAATTTCCATGCTGCGGACATGGTCCGCCGCGAAGCCGTGGGCGCGGCCGAGCACGGGCAGCCCGCCGCCGAGCGTGTAGCCGACGACGCCGACGTCGGTGCTGGAGCCGTGCAATCCGACGAGCCCGTGCGGCACGCTGGCCTCCAAGAGGGTGCGCCACTTCACCCCGGCGCCGACGCGTGCGGTGCGTTCATCCGGATCGATCTGCAGGTCCTGCAGCCGGCGTGTGTTGATGAGCAGGCCGCCATCGATCGCCGATTCGGCGCCGTGCCCGGTGGACTGGACGGACACGGGAAGCCTGCGCTCGGCCGCCCATTTAACCGCGGCCACGACGTCAAGGGCATCTGCGGCCCCCAGAACGACGTCGGGCCGGTGCACTGTTGCGACGTTGAAGGCGAACGTCTCCTCCGCGAATTCGGGGCTGTCCGGCAACGCGACCGGGCCGCTGACAGCGCTGGACAAAGCATCGATGTCGTCGTTGACAAGCATGAGGAACTCCTGAATCTCGCTTACCGCGAGCAGGTCGGGGGCCGCATCTTCCSGGAAGATGCGGGGCCGCCGTCGCTATTGCACTGTTATAGGTGCTGTTGTGCTGGCTGCTACTGCTCGGCAGCCATGCGCTCCTTCAGTCCTGCGAGTTCGGCGCGCAGCGCCTCGGGCAGCGAGCTGCCGAAGTTGGCGAACCACTCCTCGATCGAGGCCAGCTCGGTGGTCCACTCCGCGGGGTCGACACGGACGGCCTCTTCAACCTGGGCCGGGGTCATGTCCAGGCCCTTGAGGTCGATCGCGTCAGCGGTGGGGACGAACCCGATGGGGGTCTCCACGGCGTCGGCCTTGCCCTCGAGGCGTTCGATGGCCCACTTCAGGACCCGGGCGTTGTCACCGAATCCGGGCCAGGCGAATCCGCCCTCGGAATTGCGGCGGAACCAGTTGACCAGGAAGATCTTGGGCAGCCGCTCCGGGTTAGCCTTCGCGGACAGGTTGACCCAGTGGTTCAGGTAATCGCCTGCGTCGTAGCCGATGAAGGGCAGCATGGCCATCGGATCCCGGCGGACAACGCCGACGGCACCGGCTGCCGCGGCGGTGGTCTCCGAGGACAGGGTGGAGCCCATGAAGATGCCGTTGGACCAGCTGCGCGCCTCGGTGACCAGCGGGATGGTGGTCTTGCGGCGGCCGCCGAACAGGATCGCGGAAAGCTCCACGCCGTCCGGGTTGTAGTACTCCTCGGCCAGCATGTCGATCTGGTCGATCGGCGTGCAGAAGCGGGAGTTCGGGTGGGCGGCGGGCTTGTCCGAATCCGGGGTCCAGGAGTTGCCCTGCCAGTCGGTCAGGTGCGCGGGCACCTCGTCGGTCATGCCCTCCCACCACACACCGCCGTCGTCCGTCAGGGCGACGTTGGTGAAGATGCTGTGGCCCTTGGCGATGGCGCGCATCGCGTTGGGGTTGGTGCCCCAGCCGGTGCCCGGAGCCACGCCGAACAGGCCGGCCTCGGGGTTGACGGCGCGGAGCTCGCCTTCCTTGCCGAACCGCATCCAGGTGATGTCGTCCCCGAGGGTTTCGACCTTCCAGCCTTCGATGGTCGGATCCAGCAGGGCGAGGTTGGTCTTGCCGCAGGCCGACGGGAAGGCGGCGGAGATGTAGTAGTTCTTCTGCTCCGGCGAGGTCAGCTTGAGGATGAGCATGTGCTCGGCAAGCCAGCCTTCGTCGCGGGCCATCACCGAGGCGATGCGCAGGGCGTAGCACTTCTTGCCGAGCAGGGCGTTGCCGCCGTAGCCGGAGCCGAAGGACCAGATGGAGCGCTCCTCCGGGAAGTGGACAATCCACTTGTCCGGGTTGCAGGGCCACGGGACATCGGCCTGGCCGGGGGCCAGCGGGGCGCCCAGGGAGTGCAGTGCGGGGACGAAGAACGCGTTGGTAGCGGTGATCTTGTCCAGGACCTTGGTGCCGATGGTGGCCATAATGCGCATGGAGGCCACAACGTAGGCACTGTCGGTGATTTCGACGCCGAACTTGGGGTCCTCGGCGTCCAGGTGGCCCATCACGAAGGGGATCACGTACATGGTGCGGCCGCGCATGGAGCCGGCGAACAGGCCGCGCAGCTTTTCCTTCATCTGCGCCGGGGCCATCCAGTTGTTGGTGAAGCCGGCGTCGTGCTCCTTCTCGGAGCAGATGAAGGTCTGCTCTTCGACCCGGGCCACGTCGGCGGGGTCGGAGAAGGCCGCGAACGACTTGGGGAAGAGGTCCTCGTTGAGGCGGGTCAGGGTGCCGGCGGCAACGAGCTCGTCCGTCAGCCGGGTGTTTTCCGCTTCCGACCCGTCAACCCAGTAGATCCGGTCCGGCTGGGTCAGTTGAGCTACCTCTTCTACCCATGCCAGTAGACCGGCATGTGTGGTGGGTGCTTTTTCAAGCAACGGCAGTCGCGCCAGATCTCCCATTACGGTTCCCTTCCTCGGGTTCAGTGGTGTGTCCTAAATGCTAGGGCTCGGCAGGGGGCCCATTTCGGGCCCGGACGTGGGATGACCGGGGCGGAGCAATTCAAAAACCGCGGAAATTCAAGGAACTGGCCGGCCATCATCCCTCCTTTTTGTGACTAAGGTCACGTAGACCGGTCTAGTCGGCTAGATTACACCCGTTTCGATTTGTAACTGGGCCCGGGCTCGCGTAAAGTAATTCGAGGTTCGGGGAGCGAGAAGTTCTCCAAGAGCCGAGAATGCGCCCATAGCTCAGCTGGATAGAGCGTCTGTCTACGGAACAGAAGGTCAGGGGTTCGAATCCCTTTGGGCGCACAGATGAAGATCCGCCCCGGTTCGCCGGGGCGGATCTTTTGCTTTAACCGCCTACTGCCCTAGGCGCCAGGGCGCCGGGCCGGCTGCCTTAGGCGGCGGGCTGGGCGCCGGCGGCAGCCGTTGGGCCGGAGCGGCCCGGCCGCAGGGCTCAGGCCGTGGTCCGGACGATGATGGTGCGGATGTCGTCGAAATGCGTGCTGAGCCGCTCGGAGGCGAGGGCCTTGTCCGCCGTTGCGACCGCCTCATAGATCCCCCGGTGCACTGCGGCCGTTGCCTGCAGGTCGACGGCGTACGGTCCGCCGAGTTCGAGGTGGATCCGGCGGTAGACCTTCCAGAAGACGTCCATCAGGCTGATCAGCAGGTCGTTGTTCAGCGGCTCGAAAAGCCTGCGGTGGAACTCCGCGTCGGCCTCGATGAAGGGCTCCCCCGCGTCGGCCAGCGCTTCCATGCGGTTCACGGACTCCTCCACGGCGGCCAGCTGTTCTGCGCTGATCCGGTCCATGGCGGCGCCGACCAGGCCGGATTCGAGTGCTTGCCGGACCTCCACGAGCTGCAGGGCTTCCTCGCCCTGATGGCGCAGCGACAGCCGGGCGCGGAAAGTGAGCCCATCGGTCAGGGCCTCGAAATTGCTCGGCGCCACGAACATGCCGAATCCGTGGCGGATCTCAATGACGCCCAGCGCCTGGAGCGCCTTCAAGGACTCCCGCAGGGTGTTGCGGCCGACGCCGAGTGCCGCCGTCAGCTCGTTTTCGGTCGGCAGCGGGTCGCCGGGAACCAGGTCGCGTTCCAGGATCAGCTCCAGGATGTCCGACTGGAGCGCCCGGAGCCGGGCCTGGGCGCTGAACCTTGCCAGCGGTATGGCCGGGCCTGTTGTCATGTTGCGTGCGGCCATGGCCGCCTCCTCCCCCAAGTATGGTCCCAACAGTATCGACCGTCCCCCGTCCTGCAAAGGGTTCGGCCCGGCACATTACGCCGGAAGCCCGCATCGCCGGAGCCCGGAGCTCCCCCGGATCCGGCCATGGCCCCGGCGTAGGCTGGTGCCATGACGGCACAGATTGAGCGGGAATTCGATGTCATTGTGATCGGCGCCGGGGCCGTGGGCGAGAATGTGGCGGACCGTGTGGTCCGCGGCGGCCTGACAGCAGTGCTCATCGAGGCGGAGCTGGTCGGCGGCGAGTGCTCGTACTGGGCCTGCATGCCTTCGAAGGCGCTCCTGCGGCCGGGCACTGCGCTGCATGGCGCGCAGACGGTCCCCGGCGCCCAGGAAGCGGTCACCCGCACCCTGGATCCGGCAGCCGTGCTGAAGCGCCGGGATTACTTCACCTCTAACTGGCAGGACGACAGCCAGGTCAAGTGGGTGGAGGACACAGGCATCGAACTGATCCGCGGCCACGGCTGGATCACCGCCCCGCGGCACGTCGAGGTGGCCGGGCTGGACGGCAACAGCTACGCACTCACGGCCCGGCACGCCGTGGTGGTCGCCACGGGCTCCGCCCCGAACCAGCCGCCGGTCGAGGGGCTTCACGACGTCGAGTACTGGACCACCAGGGAGGCGACCTCAGCCCGCGCGGTTCCCCCGCGGCTTGCGGTCCTCGGCGGCGGCGTTGCCGGCGTCGAACTCGCCCAGGCCTATGCCCGCCTTGGTTCGTCCGTGACGCTCGTGGCCCGCGGCGGGCTCCTGGGCGTTTTCCCGGAGCAGGCCGCAGACCTGGTCGCTGCCGGCCTGCGCGCCGATGGCGTGGACCTCCGCCTGCACACCGGTACGCGGAGCGTGCATGAGAACGACGACGGCTCCCTTACCGTAATGCTCGACGGCGGCCCCAAGAGCAGCCCCAAGGACGGCCCGGGCGCCGGTCCCGCTGACGGCACGGCCCATGGCGCCACGATCACGGCGGACAAGCTGCTCGTCTCCACCGGCCGGCACCCCGCCCTTGAAGGACTCGGCCTGGACAGCGTCGGCCTCCCGGCACCCGAGGGCGGGACCCTGCGGCTCACCACCGATTCCACCGGACTAGTCCACCACGCCACCGAGAACGATGCGTCCGGCAACCCGTGGCTCTACGCGGCCGGCGACGCCGCCGGACGGGCCATGCTGACGCACCAGGGCAAGTACGGTGCCCGGGCCACCGGAGACGCCATTGCCGCCCGGGCCAAGGGCGAACTCACCGGCGAGCCGGCACCGTGGAGCCGCTTTGCCCAGACGGCCTCCGAGCATGCGGTGCCGAACGTGGTGTTTACCGATCCGGAACTGGCGAACGTCGGCCGGACCATGGCGCAGGCGGAGAAGGACGGCTTCCGGGCCTCCGCCGTGGAACTCCCCATCCAGGTGGCCGGCTCCTCGCTGCACGCCGAACACTATGAAGGGTGGGCGCAGCTGGTCATCGACGAGGACCGCAAGGTGCTGCTGGGCGCCACGTTCGCCGGCCCGGATGTCGCTGAACTCCTGCACGCAGCCACCATTGCGGTGGTGGGGGAAGTCCCGCTGGACCGGCTGTGGCACGCCGTGCCCTCCTATCCAACCATCAGCGAAGTCTGGCTTCGCCTGCTCGAAAGCTATGGCCTGTGATCCGTTGATCACAAGCGGCTAGTCTATTTGAACTGACCAGTCAGTTCGGTTAGCCTTGAAGCAGACTAGACCCTGCGAAAGGCTTACATGCTCTCCGTGCAACAGCTCCGTGTGAACGGGCGCCGGAATGACCTGCTCCCACCCACGTCCCTTGAGGTACGTGCCGGGGAGCTGCTCTTGGTTGAAGGCGACGGCCAGGACCAGCGAACAGCCCTCGCCCTCACACTCAGCGGCCGGATGAAGCCCTCCGGGGGAGTGCTCAGCTGGGACGGAAATTCCAAGATTAAGCGCCTCCGGTTGGCCAGCGCACTCGTGGACTCCCCCGGTGTCAACGAGCCCGAACAGCATCTCAGCGTGGGCGACCTCGTCACCGAGGACCTCGCGCTCATCCCCCGGCGCTATCGCGGTGCTCTGCTGAGCAAACCCTGGCTCAAGGTCAACCGCTTCGAGGACATTGCCGGCCTCTGGACCGAACAGATTCCGGCCCGGCGACGCGTCGAACTGCTCACCGCCCTTGCCCTGGCCAACCCCGGAACAGATCTGCTGGTGGTCGATTCTCCGGACAGGCACAGCGCAGATCCCGCGGACTGGCTTCCCAGGCTGGAAGATCTGGCGCACGACGGCGGCCGGCCGCTCGCCGTCGTCGCCACCGTCGCGGCACTGCCGGACGGCTGGACCGGGCCCTCCGCCGCAATCGGGAACGCCGTTGAGGCTGCCGCCGCAACGGTTTCCATCGTTGACGCATCCGCGGACCCCTCCCAGCCTGATGCGCAGACGACAGAAGGCCATCCCGCGAAACACCGGAACCCTGAACCCATCCCGTTCGAAACCGAGGCCTTAAAGTGACTGTTCTGCGGCTGGCCCGCTCCGAGCTCAAGCGCATGACTGGCGGGCTCCTGCCCAAACTGACCATCCTGGCGCTGACCATGGTGCCTTTGCTGTACGGCGCGGTGTACCTCTACGCCAACTGGGATCCGTACGGGAACCTGGACCAGATCGACGCCGCCTTGGTAGTCGAGGACACCGGCGCGTCCGCCAGCAACGGGACCCGGCTCGAGGCCGGGAAAAAGGTCGCCGACAGCCTCGTGGACGGCCACGTCTTCAACTGGCAGAAAGTCACCACCGCCGCGGAAGCGGACCAGGGCGTGAGCAGCGGCAAGTACGCGTTCGCGCTCAAGATTCCCAAGGACTTCTCGGCCAACCTGGTCTCCCCGGGCAGCTTTGACGCCGCGAACCAAGCCATGCTGAATGTCACCACCAACGATGCCAACAACTACGTCCTCAGCAACATCGTGGACAAGCTGACCGCTGCCGTGCATTCGACGGTTGCCAAGGAGGTGGGCGAGGAGACAGCGAACCAGCTCCTGACGGGCTTCGGCACAATCCATACTCAGATAGTCCAGGCCGCCGACGGGGCCGGAAAACTCTCCGACGGCATTGCAAGACTCCGGGACGGGGCAGTCAGTTTGCATTCCGGAACGAGCCAGCTGAACGGCGGAGTCGCAGAACTCGCCGCCGGTCAAATGAAGCTGCGCGATGGCGCCAACCAGCTCAATTCCGGCGCCGGCCAGCTCAGCGCCGGCCTGACGCAGCTGAAGGACAGGACGGCCACACTCCCTGCCGACTCGCAGAAACTCGCGGACGGCGCCGCGCAAGTCGCGGCGGGAAACGCGGCATTGAACACGAAAGTCCAGGACGTCGTCGGGCAACTCAGTGCTGCTGACAAGGGCCTCCGGGACCGTGTGGTGCAATCCAACAGCCGTCTGATTGCCGCCGGGATCATCACCCCCGACCAGGCCGGCAAAATCCTGGCCGATTTCGATACCGCCGCAGCCTCAAGCCCGGTGGCCGATGCGAAGTCCAGAATCCAAACGGATGCAGCCCAGATCCAGCAGCTTGCCGACGGGTCCGCCGCCGTAAGTTCCGGGGCGGCCAAACTTGCGGGAGCAACGCCGGCCCTGACTGATGCCATCTCAAAGGCTTCAGCCGGCGCCACCCAGCTCTCAGCTGGCTCGGCCGCGCTGGCCGCGGGCGAGCAAAGCGCTGTCGACGGCACTGCCAGGCTCGCAGATGGCGCCCGTCAGCTCGACGACGGGGCGGGCCAGCTGGAGGATGGCGCCCGCACGGCCTCGGATGGCGCCGCCACCCTGGCCTCAGAGCTGGACAAGGGTGCCGGGAAGATCCCCAATCCCGATGACGCCCAGAAGAACAGCCTGTCAAAGGTGATCGCGGACCCTGTTGCCGTCAGCGACGTCTCTCAGGCCAAGGCAGCGTCGTACGGTGCCGGCCTGGCGCCATTCTTCCTGACCCTGGCCCTGTGGATCGGCGTATTCATGCTGGTCCAGGCCATGCGGCCCATCACGCAACGCGCGCTGGCGTCCAACGCCCCGTCATGGAAGATCGCCGTCGGCGGCTGGCTGCCGTTCTTTGCCGTTTCAGTCATCCAGGCCACGCTGCTCACCCTCGTGGTGGACCTGGGCCTGGGCCTCAAGCCTGCCCACCCGGTGCTGATGTGGTTGTTCATGTTGGCGGCCGCCATGGCCTTCAGTGCCATCATCCAGGGCGTCGTGGCCCTGTTGGGAACTCCCGGGAAATTCGTGGTGCTTATCCTGCTGGTCCTGCAGCTGGTTTCCTCCGGCGGAACCTTCCCGTGGCAAACCACCCCGCAGCCGCTGCACTTTGTCCACGAGGCGCTGCCTATGGGTTATGTGGTGGCCGGCATGCGGCACCTGATCTACGGCGCAGACCTTTCCTTGATCGTGCCCACGGTGGTTGGCCTCCTTGGGTACACTGTGCTCGGGGCGGCGCTTTCCACGCTGGCCGTTCACAAGCACAAGTTCTGGACCCTGAAGTCCCTAAAACCGGAGATCGCCGTATGAGCACAGTGGGGACCGGAGAGAAGAAGCTCCGTCCCGCCCGCACGAACGCCACGAAGCAGAAACTGTTCGAGGCGTCCATGGAACTGATCGGGGAGCGCGGCGCGGCGGGCGTGACGGTGGACGAGATCGCCACGGCAGCCGGGGTGTCCAAGGGCACGGTGTATTACAACTTTGGCAGCAAGTCGGACCTGATCGCCCAGCTGCTGCGCCACGGCGTGGACATCCTGCTGGCGCGGTTGCTGAGTGTCCGCGACGGCTCCGCCGACCCCCTCGCCGCCATGGAGGAGATGATCGGCCAGGCCATGGACTTCATGGCCGAGTACCCGTCCTTCGCGCGGCTTTGGGTCAGCGAAAGCTGGCGCACCCCCAGCGAATGGCAGGACACCTTCGCCGAGCTCCGCGGGCGCCTGCTCGCGGTGATCGGCTCTGCCATCGACGGCGTCGCCGCCGTCTACCCCGTGGATTCCGCCGTTTCCCGGGGCAGCCTGGAAACGGCAATCTTTGGGGCCTGCTTCGTGGTGGGCCTGGACCGCCAGACGTACAACCCGGAGCGCACCAGGGAGCAGAGTGTGGCCGCAATCATGGCCTCCATGCGCGGCTACGTCGTGAAGCAGCCGCCAGCTCGGGCATGATTGTTCACATGCGTCACATGGGTACCAACGGGAAAGTCGCCATCGGAGCGTTTCTCACTGCCCTGGCACTTCTGGTCCTGACCGGAATCACCCTGCAAGAGTGGGTGCTGGTGTGGTTCGTCGGGGCTGCCGCGACGGCCTATGTGGCCTGCGTGGCGGAGGTGGTGGTCCGGCGCCGGCACAAGACTTTGGCCGCGAGCGGGGTCGGCAGCATCCTCTTCATCGCGTTCGGGGTCGCTTTCCTGCGTCAGTGGGGGCTGGCCTTCAACCCCGATCCCGAGGCCCTGTCCACGCGCGTCGATTCCGAGCATCCGGATTTGTACTTCTATCTGGCCATGGCCGCCGGAGCCGTCACCTTACTGTTGCTGTTCGCCGGCACCGTCCTGCCCGGCAGGAGCCACGGCCGGCGTTCCCCGGGCCGTGCTCCGCGACGCCGCCCGTCGCCCGCCGCGCGGGGAGCGGGGGCCAGGTCTGCGAATCCGAGGCCTTCCGCACCGCGGCCGACGCCGAGAGGAACCGCCGCGCGCCCGGCGGCTCCGCGGGCGGCTGCTCCGCGGGCGGCTGCTCCGCGGGCCACTGCCCGTCCCGCGGCCAAGTCACCGGCGAAGACACCGGTCAAGCCAGCAACGAAGACCCCGGCCAAGTCGCCTGCCCCCAAATCACCAGCCCGGGCCTCGGCCCGCCGCTGAGTCCCGCGCATCACCACCCGGCGAAAGGCTCAGCACAGGCGGAGAGGTTCAGCACAGGATCTTCCGCCTGGAGCCAGCTCAGGAGTTCCGCTCAGAGGTTTCGAGGCTTGTCTTCCCGTGGGGTGGCATCCGGGCCCGGGTCCGTGTCGGTCCGGGTTACGTCCTCGCGGCTGCGCTGGTCGGCTGGCACTTGCTGGCCGGACGCTGGCTCGCCGGACGCTTGTTCGCCGGAAGACACTTGCTGGCCGGACGTTTGCTGGCCGGGGACCTGGCTGCCCGTTGCGGGTTCGGCGGCGGCCCTCTCGGCGCGCAAATCCCCGCGGGTCGGCATCTGCCCGCTCTCGCCGCCGCGTTCAGATGTGACTACGTCAGGGTCCACTTCGTCGGCTTTGCGCAGTTGCTCCTGCGCGCCGGAGCGGACGCTTTCGGCCTCTTCCTGGCGCTTGCGGGCTTCCTGCCGCAATCGCTCGGCCTCGAGGTCGGCCTCCTGCGCGTCGGCCTCGGCACGGGCCGCCTTGGCGTCGCGTTCCCGCGCAGCGAATTCGTCGGCCTTGGCCTGTTCACGCATCTCGGCCGCACGGTTCCGGTCCGCGGCCACCTTGCGTTTGCGGCTGACCATGACCGCCACCGCTACGATCGCGAGCACCACGACGATGCCGACAATAATTCCTATGAGCTGCCCTGAATCCACGTTGATCACCTTTTCTCCGGGTTGCAACAGATGCCCCAAAACCACTGGAAAAAACCACATGACTAAACAGCATCAGTAAACCGCAGATCGGCGCCGGTTGCTATGGATTCCGCAGCCCTCACCGGGCGGACCTGCGGCTATTTAGCGCGGGGGACCTTGAAGTGGGTCAGCTTGGCGTCCTGCCCGTCCAGTTCGGCCCACGACTTTTCCGTTTCCAGGATGGTCAGCCCGCTGGTCGGATAGCGTGTGGCAGCGTCCATGTAGGCATCGTGGTCGGAGTCGCGCGACGCCAGATGCATCGCAAGGTCCTGCACCCCGGGCATGTGGGAAATCACCATGAGGGTGGTGACGGTGTCAGGGACGTGGTTGATGACGGCCAGCATGCGCAAGGCGGAGGCGGCGTACAGCCCATCCTCGAGCTTGGGCGTTGGCGCCTTGTCTCCGAGGGCGTGGCACACCCACGTGCAGGTCTGGCGGGTCCGCAAAGCGCTGGAGCAGAGGATGAAATCGGGGACCACGCCGTGCTTGAGCAGCCACTTTCCGGCGACTGGGGCGTCCTTGTGGCCGCGTTCTTCGAGCGGCCTTTCGTGGTCGGCAACCCCGCCGGGCCAATCGGACTTGGCGTGCCGCATGATCACCAGCCGTTTGATGTGATGCGCGCTCATGCCCCAATCCTAGTGCGGCGGCTGGCCCACGGGCGCGCATCCCACCAGCGTCCGCTCAGTCTTCAAGGACAAAGGTCACTTCCAGCACGACGTGCCAGGCAACGACGGCGCCGTCGCTGATTTCGACCTTCTGTTCCTTCACCCATGCCCCCGTGACATTGCGAAGCGTCTTATTGGCCCGGTCGATGCCCTCCTTGATGGCGGCATCGAACGAGGTCTTGGAGTTCGCGCTCAGGGTAGTAATCCGTGCAACAGACATGTCTTCCTCCCAATAGTCGGCTCAACGGTCCGAGACTACGCCGGACCCCCGAAAGGCAACAGAGTCCAACCAAAACCACCAGCAGCGGCGGCGAAGGCCCGTCAGCCAGCCCACCCAATGCGCCCGTCGGGGAATGTGGCTGCCGGCGGAAAGCCACTGAAGCTTCCGGAAACGCGAAAGCGCCCGCCCCCTAAGCAGGGACGGGCGCTTTGCGTAAAGCTGAGGCTAGATCGAGTATTCCGGAGCGGCCCAGACAACCACTTCGGGGTGCTCGTAGAACCGGTAACCCTGGCCGCGCACGGTGCGCACGGTGTTGGCGAGGCGGCCGAGCTTGGAACGCAGGCGGCGGATGTGGACGTCGATGGTCCGCTCGTTCGGGACCTCTTCGGCGTTCCGCCACAGGCCTTCGAGGAGCTCGTCGCGGCCAACGGTGCGGGTGCCGTTCTCCACGAGGTAGTTCAGGAGTTCGAATTCCTTGAACGTGAGGTTCAGGGATTCGCCGTCGAGGTGCACTTCACGGCGGGCGAGGTCGATCAGCACCCCGGAAGGCCGCGGATCCTGCGGCTGCTGCAGGCGGGCGGTCTCGGTGCGCTGGCGGGCCCCCGCGGTGGGGTCACCGAAGGTCGAGCGGACGACGTCGAGGGCGGAACCCGGGGCACTGGCCGGCGCGACGGCGACGGCGGCATAGCTTTCGGCACCGGCCACGAGCGACTGTGCGTAGGCCCGGATTTCCTGGGCAAGCTTGGCGATGGATGTGCCGGCTGCAGCCGCGGTTTCCTCGTCGATGCCCATGTACAGCACGAAGCCGCGGGCGACGTTGTCGCTGGGGGCCGGACGGACCGGGCTGCCGGCACCCGGGGCGATCACCGGGGTGGGTGCCGTGGCGGGGGCGGGGGGGACGGCACGGAGCTGGCCGTAGGAGTCAGGGTTGTAGCCCTGCGCTGCATATCCGGGGGCGGGGAAGCTGCCCGCGGATCCGGCGGGGGCGAAAGCGGAGCGCCCGCCGAAGCCCTGGCGGATCCCTGAGGCCTGGCCGGCCTTGCTGGCGTTACGGACGGAGATGTGGACGTATCCGGATGCAACTGACATGGAATGCTTACCTCAATGTGAATGGCCGTCATCGCGGCTCGAATGCTTCTTTCCCCGCAATGAAATTGGGGAGGGGCGCCCGACTCTGGGCTTGGGGGCGAATGCCTAGAAACCTTTAGGGGTGTAAAAGTTAGGCGTGCATTCGACAACAGCGCATCTCGGTACCAGCGGGTGTGCTGATCCAGGAAGCTGCGGCTGCAGGTGCTGTTGAGTTCTTGTTCACAATTGAAGTGTGCAACGTAACAATGTAAACGTGCAAGTAACAATGGACCCCAGGTTCCACATAGTGAGACAGATCGAGGATTTGTAGCGCAAGTCACAATTCTGTAGCGGCAATAAAATAACAAGTGTTTTACTGACCGGAAGGTCAGCAGGTACCCTTTCTCGAATATTATTCGGTCCACGGCGGCTACATCAGGCAAATCGTTCACAGCACGGCAAGTTGGGCCAAACCGCGCCTGCGCACCGCTGCCTGCGAGGCGGTCCACGGAGTGGGCAGCCGGAATCGCCGCCGGCCAGGCACGGTGGCGATGCCGGCCGCGGCGGCTCAGTTCAACTGGCCGGTGGCCGTCGCCGCGACCAGCATGACGGAGGCCGCCGTGTAGCCGGAACCGTCCTTGGCCGCCACGATCCGCACCGTCCCGCCAGCGACAATGTCCGCGACGCTCAGCTGCGTGCCCGTGCCGCCGGCCTGCTGGCGCCGCTGTTGCAGATTACTCACCACCACGTCGCTGCCCAGCGCATAGCTGCGCGTGAAACCGTCGCTGCTCTTGACCGTCACGGAGGACGAGCTGACCTCGCTCACTGTGCCCAACTGCTCGGCCATCGTGGTGTACGCGCTTCCTTGCAGCACCACGTATTCGGCGTGCACTGCCGCGGAAAGCCCGCTGCCCATGCCACCGGCAGCGAAGTCGCCGGGACCGCCCGGCCCCGGCATGCCGCCGCCCGCGAAACCACCTTGCGCGGAACCGTCTTGCGCTGAACCGGGCACGCCCGGGGCGACACCCTGGCCGCCGGGTCCGCCGGCTGCCGCCCCGCCGGGCGCACCGGTGGCTGCCGTTGCGCTTGAGGTGAGGGCATAGACGCCGGCCCCGGCGCCGACGGCCAGGACTGCGGCGGCCCCGGCGACGGCGAGCCCCCGCTTGAGGGTCCAGGGCTTCGCCGCCGAGGCCGTCTTGGCGGAAGTTCCCGGCGCGCCCCAGCCTGTGGCTGCGGCGGGGACAGGTTCCTGCCGGGGCATGCCCCAGGCAGGTTCCGAGGCCGGAACCTTCCAAACCGGAGGCGCGCCCCAGCCGCCGGCAGCGCCTGCTTCAGGCCGCCCGCCGTCGGCGTGCCCGGCGCCGGCGTGTCCGGTGTGGTCTGTTCCGCCGTCGGTGTGTCCGGCGCTGTACTGCCAGGCAGTACGGGGTGTGGCTACGGGCGCGGGCGCCATTGGCGCGCCGGTGGTGGGCGTGGGGGCGGGTACAGGGGCTGACTCGGGGGCTGGTCCGGAACCGGCTCCGGGATGCTGACCGCTCATGGTGTTTCTCCTTTAGGGTGCGGACCGGTGTTCACCCCAGCGTGGTGAGCGATCCTGTGCTTGGGCTGTGCGGGCCGACAGCCCGGCCTGTGACGTTGGCGCCGGACGGGAAAGGGGTTTGAACATGGCCGGTGCGGCCAACAAGGTCCCGCAACGGCATCCAGCTCGCTAGGCTGGGATTCACAGGTGCCGCACAGGGTCCCCAAAGCCCCGCCTAACCGGCAGATCGGAGAGTTGTCCCCATGGCCACTTCGCACTCCATGACCAACAACCTTCCCCAGCTCACGCATCCGGACGGCTCCCCCATCCGCGCCCTCGTGGTGGATGACGAGCCCAGCCTCTCCGAGCTCATGAGCATGGGACTGCGGATGGCCGGCTGGTCCGTGGCCGTGGCCGAGGACGGGCCTGGAGCCGTCCGGCTGGCCAAGGATTTCCGCCCCGACGTGCTGGTGCTAGACGTGATGTTGCCCGGGTTCGACGGCGTCGAACTGCTGAACAGGATCCGCGCGTTCGCGCCGGAGGTGCCGGCGCTGTTCCTCACCGCCAAGGATGCCGTCCAGGACCGCATCACCGGACTGGCGGCCGGCGGCGATGACTACGTCACCAAGCCGTTCAGCATGGAAGAGGTGCTGCTGCGCCTGCACCGGCTGGTCCAGCGCTCCGGAGTGGCCGCCATGGACACCGCCGAACTCGTGGTGGGAGACCTCGTGCTCAACGTCGACACCCGCGAAGTCACCCGGGCCGGTGAGGAAATGCACCTGACCGCCACGCAGTTCGAGCTGCTGCGCTACCTCATGGAAAACCCGAAACGGGTCATCAGCAAGGCCCAGATCCTGGACCGTGTCTGGGACTACGACTTCGGCGGGCAGGCGAACATCGTGGAACTGTACATTTCCTACCTCCGCAAGAAGGTCGACGCCAACCACGCTCCCATGATCCACACGGTGCGCGGAGCCGGGTACGTCCTGAAACCGGCGGACTGATCCGTGCCCTCACTTTCCGGCATGACCCGCGTCCCCGGACGCGACTGGCGCAACCCGTCCACGTGGCATTTGCGCACCCGGCTGGTCCTGGTAGCCATGGCGCTGCTCGTGGCCATCTGCGGCGCTGTGGGCTTGTTCAGCTACGCCTCCATGGACCTCTTCCTCACCCGGCAACTCGACACCCAGCTGGACCAGGCCTCGCACCGTTCGAGCGAATTCGGCCGGCCCTCCTCGGACGATTCGGGCAGGCGTCCCGACCCCCTCGAAGCCCGGGGACAGGGCGTCGGGACGCTGAACGCACGGATAGTGGACGGCGAAGTCAGCAGGGCCGGATTCCTGGCCGGGGACGGCGCGGTCAAGAGCCTCTCCCCCGCCGACAACAACGTTCTCCTGGCCCTCACCCCGAGCGGCGTGTCCGTGGACCGCAACCTTTCGGCCGGCGCCTACCGGCTCACAGCCGCGCGCACACCGTACGGCGACGTGATCGTGACCGGACTCCCGCTGGCAGAAAAACAAAACACCCTGGCCTCCCTGGTCTGGACCATGGTGGTGGTGTCCGCAGGGGGACTCGTGCTGATCGGGCTCGCCGGCACAGCCCTGATCCGGCGGACCATGAAGCCGCTGGAACAGCTCTCCGAGGTCGCCACCAAGGTCTCCCGTCTCCCGCTGGACGCCGGCGAGGTGGCGCTCGGGGTCCGCGTCCCGACGTCGGCGGCCCATCCCGGAACGGAAGTGGGCAGCGTGGGCTACGCGCTGAACAAGATGCTGGACAACGTCTCCAACGCTCTCGAGGCGCGGCAGGAGAGCGAGATGAAGGTCCGGCAGTTCGTCGCCGACGCCTCGCACGAACTCCGCACCCCGCTGACGGCCATCCGCGGCTACACAGAGCTGATGCGGATGACCGAGCATTTCACCCCCGACGGCGAGAGGTCCCTCGCCCGTGTGCAAAGCCAGTCCGAGCGGATGACCACGCTCGTGGAGGACCTGCTGCTGCTGGCGCGCCTGGACGAGGGGCAGCCGCTCAAGATCTCCGACGTCGACCTCACCCAACTGGCCATCGAGACGGTCAGCGATGAGAAAGTCATGGCCCCGGACCGCATCTGGCAGCTGGAACTTCCGGACGAGCCCGTGGTGGTGCGCGGTGATGCGACCCAGCTTCACCAGGTCCTCGCCAACCTGCTATCCAATGCGCGCAAGCACACTGAACCCGGGACCAAGGTGGTCACGGGCGTTATGCGCTCGGCTGACGGCAGTGCCGTGGTCACCGTGACAGACAACGGCAGCGGCATCGCCCCGGAATTTATCGGCCGGGTCTTCGCCCGCTTCGCCCGGGCCGACGCCTCGCGCACCAATCCGGCGTCGAATCCCGCAGCCGTCCCCGCCGATTCTGCCGTCGCGACGGCGAGGGTAGGGTCCGGGGCCCCCGCACGCTCGTCCTCCGGCGCCGTTTCCGGCAGCCGCGGAGGTCACGGCACGGCGACCGCCGCGCCGACGTCCGAGGGCACCAGCGGGTTGGGCCTGTCCATCGTCCAGTCGATCGTGGAGGCCCACGGAGGAACAGTCGAGGTCACGTCCCGGCCGGGCCGCACGGAGTTCGCCGTGCGGCTGCCCGCCGCGCCGCCGCCGGCTTAACCGGAACGGCCGCCGTCGGCGCAAACGGCCCGGACCGGCCGGCCCGCGAACCCGGCGCAACCCGACACCCCGGCACTGTGACTCCTGTTACCAAAATGTGACTTAAGCGGCCAGGTCCTGTAGCGTCGTTAGCGTGCGCCGCCATCGGTGCCGCATATCCGGACGGACGCCAAACTCTGCCGCTTCCCGGATTCCGCTGGACCAGGCAGAGGCGGGGGACCCAGAGTTCCCGGGCATTCTGCTTTCATGCGCCCTCGGGGTGAAGCCGACACGTGATGTTCCGTGCRGCCGGATGACCTCATCCGAACCCGACAGCTAACTCCGCCGGCGTTGAGAGGCCACCATGACTGAATTCCAGGTACAAACACGCCCTGACGGCGGTTCGCATTCCCGCTCAGTTGGCGCAGCCAAGTCGCGCCACCGCGCCGAACCGGTCAAGCAGGCATCCGCCCTGTCGCGGTTCGCCGCCGGGCTCGGTGTAACCGGCCGCCGTGCCGCCGTCGTCACCGCCGCGTGCGCACTGCTACTGGGTGGCGGTGCCGCCAGCCAAGCGGCAGAGCCCGGCGCCCACACGGCGAATGTTGCGAGCCAGACGGCCACGATCGCCGACCCGCTGGCCAAGCTCAACTTCGAGCGGGTCCAGGTGGCTGGCCCGGGCGCTCCAGCGGAAAAGAACGTGGCTCCCCAGATCTCGGAGGTTAAGGCAGCCGAAGCGCTGATCCACGCCCCCGCTGCTGCCGCGCCGGCAGCCTCGGCAGCACCTGCTCCGGCCCCCGCGGCAGCCCCCGCACCTGCTCGGGTTCCCGCGGCAGCTCCCGCTCCGGCACCCGCTCCGGCACCGGCAGCCGCTCCGGCCCCCGCACCGGTCGCAATCGACGACCCCGCCGGCGCGCAGGCCTACGCCGCGTCCCAGCTGGGCCGCTATGGCTGGGCACCTGGCCAGATGCAGTGCCTGCACAAGCTGTGGACCAAGGAGTCCGACTGGAAGACCACCGCCACGAACGCCAGCAGCGGCGCCTACGGCGTGGTCCAGTCCCTGCCCGCCTCGAAGATGGCGAGCGCCGGCGCCGATTACATGACTAACTACCGGACCCAGATCAACTGGGGCCTGAACTACGTCAAGTCGCGCTACGGTTCCCCCTGCGGTGCCCTGAACTTCCACTACGCGGGGGCCTCCTTGCGTCTCCACTGCGGGACCGGCCCGGCGGGCCAGAATTCCACAGTCCCCGCACAGCTTGACCCTAAAGCCCTCATATGGGCCGCCGGGAAAGTTGAGCCATGACATTCACAGACCAGGCCACAGGAACCCTGCCCCGCTCCACGGCGACGCCGGCTGGCCCGGCGACCCCCGAGGCACCCTCGGGGCTTGCGCTGGCCGACGCACCGGTCCCGGGCCCGATCGCCGGGGCGCTGACCGGCACCGGCGGCCGGCGCACGGCCATTGATACGCGCGCCAGCACGCCCCTGCTGGACGTCACCATCCCGGTCTTCAACGAGGAACGGGACCTCGAGGCCTGCCTGCGCCGGCTCCACGCGTACCTGCTCGGCGCCTTCCCGCATTCCTTCCGGATCACCGTGGCGGACAACGCCAGCACCGATGGAACGCTCAAGGCCGCGGAACGGGTAGCCCGCGAGCTGCGCGAAGTGACGGTGGTCCATATGGCGGAAAAGGGCCGCGGAAACGCACTTCGCAGGGTGTGGCTGGCCTCGCCGTCGCCGGTCCTGGCGTACATGGATGTGGATCTTTCCACTGATCTGGCGGCCCTCGGCCCGCTCCTAGCCCCGCTCATTTCCGGGCACTCCGACCTGGCGATCGGGACGCGGCTGACCCGCAACTCCCGCGTGGTCCGCGGACCCAAACGGGAATTCATCTCGCGCAGCTACAACTTACTGCTCCAGGCCCTCATGGGCGCCCAATTCAGTGACGCGCAGTGCGGCTTCAAGGCGATCCGGGCGGACGTGGCCCGGCAGCTGCTTCCCCACACGCTGGACAACGCCTGGTTCTTCGACACCGAGCTGCTGGTCCTGGCAGAAAAGTGCGGCCTGCGCGTCCACGAAGTCCCGGTGGACTGGACCGACGACCCGGATTCCAGCGTGGACATCGTCCAGACGGCCCTCGCGGACTTGCGCGGCATGGCACGGTTGAGCCGGGACCTGGTCTCGGGCCGGATCCCGGTTCCCGACCTGCGCGCGGCCCTGGCCCGTGGACCGCTGCCGGCCGCCTCGCGGGCCCAGGAACAAAGCCCCGGCGGAAGCCTCTTCGGACAGCTCGTCCGCTTCGGCAGCATCGGGGTGGCCTCCACCCTGGCCTACCTGGCGATCTTCCTGCTCTGCCGCGGGTTCGTGGACCCGCAGCTGGCAAACTTCCTCGCGTTGCTCACCACCGCCGTGGCCAACACTGCGGCCAACCGGCGCTTCACGTTCGGCATCCAGGGCAGCAGCCAGGCGGCTCGCCACCATTTTGAGGGGCTGCTGGTCTTCGGCATCGGGCTGGCCCTGACCTCGGGCGCACTCGCCCTCGTTCACGCCGCATCGGGAGCGGCACCGGACCGCTGGCTTGAACTGCTCACGGTCACCGCCGCCAACCTGGCCGCCACGGCCGTGAAGTTCCTGCTCTTCCGGCTGGTTGTTTTCCGCCACAGGCCCGCCGCTGCCGTTCCGGCGCCCCCGATCCTTCCCTCCCCCGCACAGAAAAGGCCAAGTAAATGACGGCAACCATCAGCCCCACCGCCGGAGCCCAGGGCGGTTCCCCGGCCGGCAGGCCGCCGGCCGCCGAGGAACAGCAACACCCGGTTCCCGGAGACGGCGGGACCGCGACCCATCTGCCCGCGTCCCCGGCGCCGGCCGCCCAAGGCCGCCGGGGCCGGCTGCTGTTCGGACCGCAGCCCCGCTGGGTGCGGCCCTCGGCAGCGCTGCTCCTGGTGATCACCGCGGCGTTGTACCTATGGAATCTGGAGGCCACCGGCTACGCCAACTCCTTCTATGCCGCGGCGATCCAGGCCGGGACCAAGGACTGGACCGCGCTGCTCTTCGGCTCCCTCGACGCCGGCAATGCCATCACGGTGGACAAACCCCCGGCCGCACTCTGGATCCCCGCCCTCGCGGGACGGATCTTTGGTTTCTCGGCCCTGAGCATGCTCATCCCCCAGGCGCTCATGGGAGTGGCCGCCGTCGGGCTTCTCTACCTGACCATCAAGCGGGTGTCCGGGCCGGCCGCGGGCCTGCTCGCCGGCGGCGCCCTGGCGCTGACCCCGGTAGCCGCCCTCATGTTCCGGTTCAACAACCCGGACGCGATGCTCACCCTGTGCCTGCTGCTGGCGGCCTACCTCACCACCCGCGCCATCGAGAAGGCCGGCTGGAAGTGGCTCGCCGCGGCCGGCGCGGTCATCGGCCTGGCCTTTCTGAGCAAGATGCTGCAGGGCTTCCTGATCGTTCCCGGGCTGGCCCTGGCCTACCTGTGGGCGGCGCCCGCCACCCTCGGCCGCCGGCTCCTGCACCTGCTGGCCGCCGCCGCCGGGATCGCCGTCGTGGCCGGAAGCTACGTTGTCCTGTTCCAGCTGACCCCGGCCTCGGTCCGGCCGTACATGGCAGGGTCGGAGACCAACAGCTTCCTGGAACTCACGTTCGGCTACAACGGCCTGGGCCGGATCACCGGGTCAGGCGGGGGCATGCCCGCCGGAGGAAACCTGGGAGGCAACCCCGGCGGCCCGGGAGGCAACGGAAACGTCGGCTTCGGCGGCGCGGCCGGGATCACCCGGATGTTCGGGACCAGCTTCGGCGGCGAGGTGTCCTGGCTGCTGCCGGCGGCCCTGATCCTGCTGGCCGCCGGCCTGTGGTTCACCCGGCGCGAGGCCAGGACCTCGAAAACCCGTGCGGCGCTCCTGCTGTGGGGCGGCTGGCTGGTCATCACGGCGGGAATCTTCAGCTTCATGAGCGGCACCGTGCATCCGTACTACGCCGTGGCGCTGGCCCCCGCCATCGCCGCGCTGGCGGGCATCGGTTCCCTGGAACTGTGGCGGGGCCGGGCCTACTTGCCGGCCCGGGTTGTCCTGGCCGTGACGGTGCTGGCCACCTCGGTCTGGTCCGCCGTGCTCCTGGGCCGCGACCCGTCCTGGCTTCCGGGGCTCCGGGTGATCATCGTGGTCCTGGGCGTGCTCGCCGCCGCGGCCCTGCTCCTGCGGGCGGACGGTATGGCGGCTCTCCCGGCGCGGTTCCGCAAGGCCGCCACGGCTGGCGTCGTGGTCCTCTGCCTGCTTGCCGGCGGGCTCGGAAGCACCGCGTGGACACTGGCGACCGTCGCCCAGCCGCATTCCGGTTCGATCCCCATGTCCGGCCCCACCGCGTCCGCGATGGGCGGCGGCTTCGGGGCGGCAGGCAGGACAGGCAGTGACGGCATGGGCGGCGGTGACGGCATGGGCGGCGGCCCGGGCGGGGAAACGTCCTCGGCGGAGTTGACCGCGCTGCTGAAGTCCTCCGGCGCCAAGTGGTCCGCGATTGTCTCCGGCGCCACCCAGGCCGCGGGCCTGGAACTCGCCACCGGCACCAGCGTGATCGCGCTCGGCGGCTGGAACGGCGGCGACCCCTACCCGACGCTCGCACAGTTCCAGGCGATGGTGGACCGCGGCGAGATCGGCTACTTCATTTCCGGCGGCATGGGCGGCATGGGCGGGGGCCGCGGAGGCAACTCCGAGGTCGCCACCTGGGTCGCGGCAAACTACCAGGCCCAGACCGTGGGCAACGCCACCGTCTACAAACTGGGAGCGTAGACCGCCATGACTGACACCCTGAGCCCCCACTCCGACACGGCGCCGGCCCGCACGCCGGGGCGGCCGCGGCCGCAAGCCCGGGACCGCCGTCGGCGACTGGAGCCCCCGGCTGCTGGCGGCACGCGCGCCCTCCGTGGCGCCCGGGCCCTGCGGATGCGGCTGGAACTGGCAGGGCTGCTGCTGGCCACGGCCGTGCTGTACCTGTGGAACCTCGGCGCCTCCGGCTGGGCAAACGCGTTCTACTCCGCGGCGGCCCAGGCCGGGTCGCAGGATTGGGCGGCCTGGTTCTTTGGCTCCTCCGACGCCGCCAACGCCATCACCGTGGACAAGCCGCCGGCGTCGCTGTGGGTGATGGGCTTGTCGGTGCGGATCTTCGGGCTGAGCTCCTGGAGCGTCCTGGTGCCGCAGGCGCTCATGGGGGTCGGCACGGTCTGGCTGGTCTATCTGGCCGTCCGCCGGGCCGCGGCCCCCGCCACGGCCGACGTCGGCCTGGCCCACCGCGCGGGGCTACTCGCTGGTGCGGTCATGGCGCTGACACCGGTGGCCGTCCTGATGTTCCGGTTCAACAACCCCGACGCCCTGCTGGTGTTATTGATGACCGCGGCCGCCTACGCCGTCTTGCGCTCCATCCAGGACGCGCGCGTGCGCTGGCTGCTGTTCGCCGGGGTGCTGCTGGGCTTCGGGTTCCTCACCAAGCAGCTCCAGGTCCTGCTGGTTGTCCCCGGTTTCGCCGTGGCCTACCTGCTCGCGGCGCCGGCAGCGGCGGGCAGGCGCATTCTTCACCTGCTCGGTGCGGGCGCGGCGATGGCTGTCGCCGCCGGCTGGTGGCTGGCCGCGGTCGAACTCATTCCGGCGGCGGACCGCCCGTACATCGGCGGCTCGCAGAACAACTCCATCATGGAACTGACCCTGGGCTACAACGGCCTGGGCCGGCTGAACGGGGATGAAACCGGGAGTGTGGGCGGCAGCAACGGCTGGGGCACGCCCGGGCTGTTCCGGCTCTTCAACAGCGAGTTCGGCGGCCAGATCGCCTGGCTGCTGCCCTCGGTGCTGCTGCTCGGAGCGGGGCTGTTCTGGCTGGGCCGCCGCGCGCCGCGCACCGACCCGGTACGGGCCTCGGTGATCATCTGGGGTTCCTGGGTTGCCGTTACCGGGCTGACGTTCAGCTTCATGGCCGGGATCATCCACCCGTACTACATGGTGGCGCTGGCGCCCGGGATCGCCGGGCTCGCCGGGCTCGGCGGCGTCCTGCTCTGGCAGCGGCGGAACCAGCCCGTGGCCGCCGCCGTCCTCGCGGTGGCGATCGTGGCGGCCGGGGCCATGGCCGCCGAACTGCTGGTCCGCACCGCGGCGTACATGCCGTGGCTGCGCTGGGTGACGCTCCTGGGTGCGCTCGCCGCCGCCGGCCTGGTGCTGGCCGCCGCGGCGCCGGGGGTAAAGGGGACGGGGATGGTGGCGTCCAGGACGGTGGCGCGGACGACGGCGGCGCTCGCCGTCGCCGCGGCCCTCGCCGGTCCGCTGGCCTACTCGCTGTCCACCGCGGCCACGGCCTACAGCGGCTCGATTGTCGGCGCCGGCCCGGCCGTGTCCGGACGGGGCGGGGCCGGGATACCGCCGGCCCTCGGCGGCGCGGCAGAAGGCGGCTTCGGCGGTGCCACGATGGCGAACGGCACAGGCACAGGCGCCGGGACGGGCCGCGGACAAGGGGCGGGCGGAATGGGCGGCCTGCTCGGGGCCAGCACGCCGTCGGCGGCGCTCGTGGCCGCGCTGCAGACAGATGCCGGGACCTACACGTGGGCCGCCGCCGTCGTCGGATCCAACAACGCCGCCGGCTACCAGCTGGCGACGCGGCTCCCGGTGATGGCCGTGGGCGGGTTCAACGGCACGGACCCCGCACCGACCCTGGCGCAGTTCCAGCAATACGTGGCCGACGGCAAGATCCACTACTTCATTGCCGGGCGCATGATGCAGGGCGAAAGCGGAGCCAACGACGCCGCGCAGATTGCCGCGTGGGTGCAGGACAACTTCACCGCCCGGACCGTGGGCGGGACCAGCGTGTACCTGCTGGCCGGGTAGGCGGGCGACGCCGTCGGGTCCGGGCCGGGCGGCGGCGGGGCTAAAAGGTGGGGGCTAGAAGGTGAAGGACAGGGTGCGCAGGCCGGCGCCGGTGACGTGGGTGGTCACGGCCACCCCGGAGTAGTCGGGAATGTGCAGCACACCGTCCGGCAGTTCGCCGGTATTGGGCCCTACCGCCACGGTCCGGGCGCCGGCGGCGATGCCCGCGGCAATGCCTGCCGGGGCGTCCTCGAACACCACCGCATCGGCCGGGACGACACCCAGCAGGGACGCCGCCCGGAGGTATCCCTCAGGGTGGGGCTTGCCCCGCATGATGTCCTCCGATGTGACTGAGACGGCCGGGACGCCGATCCCCGCGGCTGCCATCCGGACCCCGGCCAGGTCCCGTGACGCGCTCGTCACCAGCGCCACGGCATCCGGCGGCAGGCTCGACAGCAGCTCCGGCGCACCGGGCACCGGAACAATGCCCAGGGTCTCGGCCAGCTCCATCCGGCCGAGCTCGGCCGCGAGGGCCCGGATGTCGGAGCCGGCCGGGGCAAACCTGCGGACCGTGTCCATGGCCTGGACGCCATGGGAGGAGCGCAGGATCTCGCCGATGTCCAGGCCGTAGCGGGCCGCAAACGTGGTCCACACCTGCTCCACGATGCTGGTGGAATCCACCAGCGTGCCGTCCATGTCGAACAGGACGGCACGGGCGGTCAGGGTGGTGGTGCCGGAACGGGATGGAGAGCTCATGCCTCCATCCTGCCGCATGGCCCAGGGTCAGCCGGCCGCGCGGAGCCTGCCGGGATCAGCCGTTGGGCCGGTGCGGGATGTACTGCACCGCCCACTTGTTGCCGTCGGGGTCGGCGAAGTGGACAAAGTGCCCCCAGTCCTGGACGTCGACGTCGCTGACGTCCACGCCGTTGTCCTTGAGCTGCTTGTGCGCGGCCTGGATGTCGCTGACCACAAGCTGCAGGCTGGGCGCGGTACCGGGCGGGGCGTCGTTGAGGCCCTCGCCGATGGCAATCGAGCAGCCGGAGCCCGGTGGCGTCAGCTGGACGAACCGGAGGCCCTCCATGGGCCGTTCGTCGTAGTCGGCGTTGAAGCCCACCTTGTTGACGTAGAAATCCTTGGCCCGGTCCACATCGGACACCGGCACAAACACGAGTTCAAGTTTCCAATCCATGCCGCACAGGCTAGCGCGGTCCGCGGCTGCGCGGAAGGGACCCTCCGTGTTGCGCCTCGGCGGCGCCGCTCCTAGCCGGCGATGCCGTACAGGCGGTCTCCGGCGTCGCCCAGGCCGGGCACGATGTAGGACTTCTCGTTGAGCTTCTCGTCGATCGAGGCCAGCACGATCGTCACGTTGGCCTCTGACAGCTCTTCCTCCAGCTTGGCCAGGCCCTCCGGGGCGGCAAGCAGGCAGATGCAGGTGACGTCGGAGGCGCCGCGCTTGAAGAGGAACTTGATGGCCTCGCGCAGGGTCCCGCCGGTGGCCAGCATGGGATCGAGGACGAAGATCTGCCGGTCCGTGAGGTCCTCGGGGAGGCGCTCGGCGTAGGTGATGATGTCCAGGGTCTCTTCGTCGCGGGCCATGCCCAGGAAGCCGACCTCGGCCGTGGGGACCAGCTTGGTCATGCCCTCGAGCATGCCCAGCCCGGCCCGGAGGATCGGGACCACCAGCGGGGTCGGCTTGGTGAAGGCGGTGCCGACGGTGGTGCTGACGGGCGTCTCGATGGTCACCGGTTCGGTGCGGACGTCACGCGTGGCTTCGTACGCGAGGAGCGTGACAAGCTCCTCGGTGAGCTGGCGGAAGACCGGGGACGGGGTGTTCTTGTCCCGCAGAACGGTGAGCTTATGGGCGACCAGCGGGTGGTCCACAACGAGAGTGCGCATGGGTCAAAACTATCACCCGGATGCTGAGGACCGTCCCGCGGTGCCCGGAGTATCGGCGTCCTTCGTATCGGCCGTTTTAGTGCCGACGGCATTGCCGCCGGCACTGCCGTCGGCGGTGCCGTCATGAAGGTGGGCGGGGTGGTCGAAGGTCGGCGCGGCGCCGGCGTGTTCCCGGTGCCGGAGCACGTGGAAGAGCCGGTGGGCCAGGATCACGATCCCCACCCAGGCCAGCCCGATGACCCACCCGATGATCACGTCGGTCATCCAGTGATGGCCCAGGTAGACCCGGCTGAGGCCCATCGCGACGATGAAGATCACACCCGCGGTGATCAGGCCGATCCGGGCGCTGGTCCGCTTGATCTGCAGGCAGGCCAGGTACACCACGAGTGCGATCACCACCGTGGTGTTCAGCGTGTGGCCGCTCGGGAAGGACGGCGAGTTCTCGTAGGGCGGCACAGCGTCGGCATGGTCGGGGCGGGTACGGCCGATCAGTTTCTTGCCCACGGACGTGGCCGTGACCGAGACGGCGGCGGCACCGCCGATCAGGATCAGCGGCCGCCAGGTCCGGGAGGTGTAGATGAGCACTGCCGTGAGGATGCTTGCCAGGATGGGCATCCCGATGCCGCCGCCGATGTTGGTGAACCCCGTGACAAAGGCGTCGAGGCCGGGGCTGCGCAACTGCTCCATGAACGCCAGCGTCGGTTTGTCCAGGTTCGCGAGGCCGGCGTCGTCCACCACGTTGTCGTAGACTTCTGCGCTCACCAGGGCCAGGATCACCACCACCACGCCGCCGATCAGCATGGTGATCCACAGGGCCGCGTAGGGCACCACCCATTTGCCCCAGCGGTGCGCCAGCCAGTTCTCTGTTCCGGTGGTCACGGCCGTCTCCCGACTACTTGACAACGTTAATTACATGGGCCGCACAGCCGAGCTGCACAGCATGCTTAGGGTCGAAACTATCATTGACCCATGACTGCCCCGGAGCCCCGCCATGCCCAATGGATGAGCCTTGCCCTGGCGGAGGCCCGGAATGCCCTGGCCACCGCGGACGTGCCGATCGGCGCCGTCGTGATCGGACCGGACGGTTCCGTGCTGGGCGCCGGGCGAAACGAACGGGAGGCCCTGGGGGACCCGACGGCCCACGCCGAGATGGTCGCCATCCGGGAGGCCGCCGCGAGGTTGCGGGCGCACCGGGCACTGGAGGGCAAGGGCGACGACGGATGGCGGCTTGAGGACTGCACTCTGGTGGTGACCCTGGAACCCTGCGCGATGTGCGCTGGAGCGATCGTCCTCGCCAGGATTCCGCGGGTGGTGTTCGGTGCCTGGGACGAGAAGGCCGGCGCCGCGGGTTCCGTGTTCGACATCCTTCGCGAGCGCCGGCTCAACCACTGGGTGGAAGTGGTTGCGGGCGTCCGTGAGCAGGAGTGCGCAGCACTGCTGCGGGACTTCTTCGCCGGGCACCGCGCCTGATCCGTTCCGGCTAGCCGGCGCCGCCGGCAGATGACGCGGCGGCCGGTGAGGCTGAGGCTACAGCGGAAGCCGCGAGCCCATCGATCCGCTTCTGCCGGGAGGCCGGAGAGTCCAGGCTGAAGGCCCGGAAATCACCGAGGTCCTCGCGGATCCAGGCTTCCACCTCGGCGATCCGCTGCGTCACCGCGGGCGTGGGGCCGTGGAACAGCCAGGGCACGATCCGTTCCTGGGCCGGATCGTACTGCCAGAGTCCGATGATCCGGCCGCGGTCCAGGATCGGGTGGTCCGGGAGATCCGCCTGCAGCGCGAGCGACCCCAGCGCCGGCTTGTGCAGGTCCTCCTCGGCCAGCAGGTCCGCCGCATTGCGGCGCAGCAGGAACAGGGAATCCGTTCCTGCCAGCAGCTGGATCTGTTCCCCCGCCGGCTCCTCGAAGGCGGCGAGGCCGCCGAGGTCCTCGGGCAGCATCCACAGTGGGTCCCCGCCGGCAGCGTGTGGCCCGGCCGGTGCTGTGGACAGGGCGGTGGGCACCTCGACGGCCCCGGCGGCGGCGAGCGCCGCCTTGCTTTGCGCCACGGTGAACCCCGTGAACCATTGCGATTGTTTGAAGGTGGCTCCGCCGGTCCAGCCCAGGTAGCGGCGGATCAGTTCGGTGCGCGCATCCTCGTCGTCAAGATCGCTGGGCGGCAGGCCCCAGGGCTGGTAGGCGTAGCGCTGCTGGTCCAGGCGCCCGTTCGCCGGGACCCGGCGGATCCTGCCGTCGGACTGCAGGATCCCCAGGGCGGTGGGCAGAGTGGTGGTGGCGCCCTTTTTCTTGCCTTCCTCGCCAAGGTTCCGCACTGAATCGCCGAGCTCGTCCTTGAGCTGCCGGGGATCCATGGGCCCCTCCGCCTCGGCGAGCGTGTGTAGCACCTGCTCTTCCAGAAGCGTGATCTCGCCGCGGTCCACGCCGAGCCGGCCGACCACCTTGAACGCGGACTCGGCCGCGTCCCGGCCCAGCTGAAGCGCCCAGGCGAAGTCTTCCCGGCCCAGGACGTAGGTGCAGCCGCGGGCGACCGGGAGTTCCAGGATCCGGTGGGCGAGGACGTCGGCGTCCACCTGTTCGCGGCGGATGCCGGCGCGGGCAAAGAGCGTGAGGTAGGGGTTGGCGCCGCCCACGGACCGGGCCCAGCCTGCCCGGGCGAGGACCTGCTCCGCCGTGCAGCCGGCCAACCAGCCGTCCAGGCCCTGCCGGTGCCAGGACCATGCCCGGAGCCGCTCCGGGGTCAAGCTCTGCGGCTCCGGCAGGTTGACGGGCTTTTCTACCGACGGCGATTGTGTGGCGACAGGGTGGGTGCTCATGGGCTCATTCTCCAACAGCTTCTCTGTCAGCGGTATCAAGAAGCCGTATCAACCCCCGCCGTCTGGTTTCTGAGCCGTCCCGTTTCACCGGGTTCCGCGGGGTCCGTGGGTGCTGTCGGTTCCGTCGGTTCCGTCGACAGGAAGCCCAGAACGGTCCGGGCGGTGGCGTCCCAGCCGGGCAGCCAGCCCCGGGCGGCCGCTGCCGCCTCCCGCCAGCGGTCCCTGAGGCCGGGGTCCTCCAGCCAGCGGCGGAGCAGGTCCGCCAGCGGGGCGGGGTCCGTTCCGAGCCCGACGGCGGCGCCCGGCAACCCGGGCACCGGAGTCCCGGGCGGAGTGTCCGGCACCGGAAAGGCCGCCGGCGGCCCGGGCAGGGTGCCGGCGGCGAGCGCCTCGACGGCTCCGGTGCCCTCGCGCACCACCACGGGAATGCCGCGGGCCAGCGATTCGGTGACCACCAGGCCGTAGGTTTCGGCCCGGGAAATCAGCAGGCTCAGATCGGCCGCATCCCATTCAGCATCCAGTGCCGGGCCCCGGAGCTCGCCCGGGATGCGGACCCTCCCGGCCAGGCCCAGGCGTTCCACGGAGGTCCGGAGCTGCGCGGCGTAGGCCGGATCGGCGGTGTCAGAGCCGATGAGGGACGCCGTCCAGGGCACAGCCGCGAGCCGGGCGAGCGCGTCCAGCAGGAGCGACTGGTCCTTGTTCGGCAGCAGGGCCGCCACGGCGATGACGTGCGGCGCGCCGGCGGACAGGCTGCCGGCCGCGAGCGGCGCGGGGGCGGTCCCGGGCAGGGCCACCCGGAGGCCGTCGAGGCCGTGGCGGGCGCGGATGCCCGCCGCGGCCGAACCGCTCGTGCAGATGACGCCGGCAGCCGCCCGCAGGGCCCTGCGTTCGCGCTCCGGGTGGTCCGGCAGGGGCATGTGCAGCAGGATCCAGACCCGGACCCCGGCCGCAGCGGCCGCTTCCAGCTCCTCGGGCGCACCGCAGGCGAGGAGGCTGTCGACCACCGTCACTGTGCCCGAGGTTGCGGCACCGGCAGTTGCGGGGCCGCCGCCCCCGGCCGGATCGCCGTCGGGCCCCGCATGCAGCAGCGTAGCCAGGCGCCGCCGGTCCCCCGCGCTGCCTCCCGGCCAGTCGCCGTCGAGCGGGCAGGTTTCCACCGCGGCACCGAGGGCCGCCAGTTCGGCGGCGAGCGCCGCGTTGTAGACGTTGCCGCCGGAGTTGTGCCGGACGTTGCCGGGCACCACAAGACGGACACGAGGGCTGGCCGGCGGCATCTGCGCCGCCTAGCTGGCGTCGAAGTCCAGCGAGTAGCTGGCCCAGGCATCGGGGGTCTCGCGCAGGGTGACGTCCAGCCCGGCGAGGTCGCGCCCGTCGTTGCCGACGCGGATCTGGGTGGCGACGGCGTCGGCGATGTACCGGGCGAGGGCTTCGGTGGTGCTCAGCTTGCCGGAGAAGTCCGGGTGCTCGTCGAGGTTCTTGTAGTTCAGCTCGTCCAGGATCTCGTCCACCGCGTCCCCTGCCGCGCCGATGTCCAGCACGATCGCGTCGTCATTGAGCTCACGACGGCGGAAGGTCACCTCCGTGACGAAGGTGGCCCCGTGCAGGCCCTGGGCCGGGCCGAAGACTTCGCGCGGAAGGCTGTGGGCGATCATGAAGTTGCGGCGGACGGTCAGACTAAACACGGGCTACCTCGTGGCTTCGGTGGGCTGGTCGGTGGATTTGAACTCTGTGGGCTGGTCGGCGGATTGAGCGTCCCAGGACGGGTATTCGATGACGTGGCACAGGGCGTCCAGGTTGCCGTCGGCGAGGCGCTGGACGACGCCGGGGAGCTCTGCGAACGTCGAGGAGCCGGTCAGGAAGACATCGAAGACCGGATCCTGCAGCAGGGACACGGCGAGCGCGAGGCGCTCGGCGTTGGTGCGGCGGTGCCGGCGGGCGCGGGCCACCATCCCCACCTGGCTGGCGCGGATGGATAGGCGGCGGGCGTGGAAGTCCTCCCCCAGTGGGAGGGAGATTTTCCGGTCGGCGTACCAGGACATTTCGATGATGTCGCCGTCGTCGCCCACCAGCTGCAGGCTTCGTTGCAGCCCTTCCTGCGAGGCCGAGCAGTGGATCACGATGTCGCAGTCCGGGAGGGCGTCGTCGGGGTGGCTGAAGTCGACGCCGAGTGCGTCCGCGAACGCTCTTTTGGCGGGGTCGACGTCGATCAGTTGCAGCCGCGCGAGCGGAAAACCGGCCAGGAGCTTGGCCACCATACCGCCGACCAGTCCGGCCCCAATCACGGCAACCCTGTCGCCCAAGCGAGGTCCGGCCTCCCAGAGGCCGTTGATCGCGGTTTCCACGGTGCCGGTGAGCACCGCGCGGCGGGCGGGGACGCCGTCGGGGATCATGGTGAGTGATTCGACCGGGACGATGAAGCGGTCCTGATGCGGGTAGAGGCAGAAGACGGTCCTCCCGGCCCAGCCCTCCGGTCCGTCCTCGACCACGCCCACGGTGAGGTAGCCGAACTTCACCGGGTACGGGAAGTCCCCCTCCTGGTTGGGGGCGGCCATCGCGTTGGCGACGCACTCCGGTACACTCGCGCGGTGGACCACCAGCTCGGTGCCCTTGCTGATGCCCGAATACAGGGTCCGGACCAATGCCTCCCCGGGGCCGGGGGCAGGCAGGTCCTCGCTGCGGAGCTCGCCTTGTTCCGGGCCGACGGTCCAATAGGCGGTGGCCGTGGCGTGCTGTTCAGAAGTCGTCATTGTGCTTACGAATCTAGTGCCCGGGCTGTTCGCGGGGAAGGGTGGCGGGTTCCGGCGAGTCGGTGTGCGGGTGCTGTTGGGGCCCGTTTTGTGGATGGGCGCCTTGCTCCGGTACCCTAGTCAGGTTGGTGACGTGTCCGAGCGGCCGAAGGTGCAACACTCGAAATGTTGTTTGGTGTAAAAGCCAACGTGGGTTCAAATCCCACCGTCACCGCCAATAAGAAAGGCCCTGCTCCCCTTGCAAACAAAGGGAAGCAGGGCCTTTTGCTTTGCCCCGGATCAGGGTTTTGAGCACATTTTGAGCACACCTGACTGTGAAACGGCCTGATCCAGTGCGTCTGAAACTGAGTCCAGGTCACCGTCAAACAGGTCCGCGTACGTGTCCAGCGTCATGGCCGCCGAGCTGTGTCCCAGCATCTTTTGAACCACTTTCACGTTCGCGCCGGACGACACGGCGAAGCTCGCGGCCGAGTGTCGGAGGTCGTGCGGCGTGATCCGGGGAATGCCTGTCCGCTTCACGGCACTGCCAAACCAGCTCATGTTGTCCTCATGCACCCGGGCCAGCCGCAAATGGTGCCCGTTCTCGCCAGGAAACACCAGATCATCCCGTCCCTTGCCCTCGCAGGCCCGAGCCAGGTGCTCCCCCAGGAACCGAGGGAAGGGCACAGTGCGCTTCTTGTGGTTCTTCGGAGTGCCCACCTCGATCACGGAGCCCACCTGCACAGCGTTTTCCTCGATCATCAGCCGACGGCGCAGCATGTCCAGGTGCTTCACCCTCAGCGCGGTGGCTTCACCCCACCGGATGCCGCAGTAGGCAAGCACCAGGACCAAGCCCGGGTACTTGCTCGCTGCGGCCAGGGCGTGCACCTGCTCATGGCTGAGGTAGACGTGAGGTTTCTTTACCTTCCGGGGCAGTGAGACGCCCCGGGACGGGTTGCTGAGTGTCCGCCTGTCGCTCACGGCGTCATCCAGGATCGAGGCCAGCACTCCGTAGGCCCGAATAACCAGCGTCGCCCCTTTGGGCTTCCGGGCAGGCGTCGCGTCGGGATCTCCGGTGGTCATTTCGGAGACCCACTGCTGAACGGCGGTTTTCCGCACCTCGGCCACCGCGACGCTCCCCCACCTCGGCAGCACATGGATCCTCAAGGCCGATTCCACCGGACGATAGGACGACGGTTTCAAGTGCGTCTGCCGGGCCAGCCACTCTGCACCCAGCGGGCCTATGAGCGCCCTGGCTGCTGTGGCGTCTACGAACTCGCCGCGCGCCTTGGATACTTCGACGGAGGCGAGGAACAATTCAGCGTCCCTCTTGGACGTGAATCCGCGCTTCATGGTTTGCCCACGGTCCGGTTTGCGGTAGCGGACCGCGTACCGGCGTTGCCCGTTGCCCAACCTGTACGCCTCAACTGTTGCCATGGCTACACCTACCAGGTCCTGTCTGCTGCGGTAAGAAACCCTGCGTCCTCAGCCTGCCGCGCCCAGCGCTGCAACGTCTTCTTGTGGACACCCATCACAGACGCCAACCTATGCAGCGGAATCCTTGTCAGTTTCGCCGTCCGGTAGAGGTGGGCGATCGCTTTCAGCTTCTCCTCGCCGGTGGGCGGATAGGCGCTGTCGGGAAGAAACGGTTCCATGGCTTGGGCCATGGCCACCGTCCAACCTGCTCCTGCCGGAACGGGCGGAAAGGCCTCAGCTTCCATCACCGCATCCCGGACAAGTCCATGGATGTCCATGCCGTGCAGCATGCTCCGGGTGAGACCTTGTCCTGCGGGCGGAGTCAAGACAAGCTCCGTGGCGGCATAGCGCCCATTGATGACCTCGGCTTTGACCTTCCACCCCGGTTCAGTGTCGCTCGCTGGGTGTTCAGAATATTTGGCTTCGGATTGCAGCAGGTCCCGGGAATCCCCGCGTTCTGGTTCTGATTCACGCATGACCCCATCCTATCGCACCCCTCCTGCAGTTCGTGGACAATTGCATGAGTACCCCTTTGGCAATTGGGGAGTCCGTGTGGTTGACTGGCACTTGACCCCGGGTTCAGAAGGGGAGCAGAAGGAGATCATGATGGTAGAAAAACTCGCAACGGCAGACGAAGTCGCCGATTTTCTTGGTTACACCAAGGCGGGACTTGCCCAGATGCGCTACCGCGGGACCGGTCCCAAGTTCGTCAAGCTCGGTGGCATCCAGGTTCGCTACCGCTGGGCCGAAGTGGAAGCCTGGATCGACAGGCAGACCCGGGACCGCACCGGTGTGCCGGCATGACGGCACACATCGCCGAGAACGTTCGGGCGCTGCACTGGCCCATTTCGCTTCGGAGGATCCTGTCGTGACAGCCGACCTCACACCTTTAGAGCGCAAGTACATTGCGGCTGCGTCCGCTGGTGATATCGCTGAAACGCAGCGACTGGAAATCCTTGTCGACCAGGCTGCGACGGAACTTGAGGAGCGCCTGAGCGAGGCTTCTTCGCTGGCCGCCTTCGCCCTCGAGTATGCAGCCCAGGGGCTGCCCGTGTTCCCCTGCATTCCCGGCGCGAAACGCCCAGCCACCAAACATGGCTTCCACGACGCCAGTGCCGACGCCGACCAAATCCGATCCTGGTGGGATCGGTGGCCCGCCGCCAACATCGGATTGCCCACGGGGGCCCAGTTTGACTGCATCGATGTGGACGGCCGTGTCGGCCATGAATCTCTGGCATTGCTCACGGCTTTGCCTGAAATCATCGGCCAGACCCTGACGCCGCGAGGCACACATTTGTACATTCATCCGACCGGACGCGGGAACAGAGCCGCTCTTGTGCCGGGGATCGATTACCGGGGTGCAGGCGGGTATGTCGTGGCGCCTCCCTCTCGGCTTAGCGACGGCGGCGTCTATCGCTGGTACGAACAGCTCAAGCTCCCAGAACACGGAGAGAAATAGTGGACTTTCTAGATCTGCTCGACGAGAAAAAGAAAACAACACGGGCCGCTCTTGCCCCGGCGGCCACGACGCCGGGACTCATGGGAGGAATCACTCCGTACGCGCGGAAGGCACTGGACAGCGAATCTGAAATGGTGGCGACCGCGCCCAACGGGACCCGGAACGACACGCTGAACAGGGCAGCATTCTCTTTGGGGCAGCTCGTCGGAGGTGGACTGCTTCCGGCCGAACTGGTCCAGCTGGAACTCAAACGTGCGGCACGCGCCGCTGGGCTGCCGGACGGCGAAATCATTGCCACGCTGGGCTCCGGCCTCGGCTCTGGCCAGCAGCAGCCCCGCACCGCCCCCGCCGCCGCTGCTGGACCCAAACCGGCGCCGACCGCAGTAGTCGACTGGATCCTCCCGGAACTGCGCACCACCGGACCAGATGACGATCCGACCAGGACGCTCAACGACGACCTGCGCGGTGCCGGGGAGAGCCGCCAACAGGTTCACAGCGGACAGGTACGAATGGCCCACCGCTTGGCGAAGGCATATGCGGACAAGCTCATTCACGTCCACGCCGTCGGCTGGATGCACTGGGACGGACGCTGCTGGCGGGAAGACCGGGCGGGGCACACCATCCGGGCAGTCGTGGACGTCCTTCGTCGCTCACTCGCCGAATCCCTCGACCAACCAGATCTTCGCCAGGATGTTCGAAAATGCGAAACAGCGAACGGCATAACCGGTGTCCTCAAAATAGCAGCGGCCCTGCCCGGGCTCGCCGCAACCGCCGACCAGCTCGATGCCGACCCATACCTTCTCAACGTTGCCAACGGAACGCTGGACCTCCGCACCATGGAGCTCCACCCTCACAACCCGGCCAATCGCATGACGCACATCGCCGCCGCCGCATGGGACCCCGCTGCCAACGGCCCCACCTGGTCATCCTTCCTCGGCCGTGTGTTGCCCGACGAAGACACCCGCAGCTTCCTGCAACGCTACGCAGGGCTCGCACTTGCCGGGAAAGTTCTTGAACACCGCCTGGCCATCCTCACCGGCCGCGGCCGCAACGGTAAGGGAGTCTTCTACCAGGCCCTCAATAACGCCCTAGGCGACTATGCAGGCACGGCAGAACCGGACCTCTTTATGCATCGAGAAGGGGCCCACCCCACCGGAGAAATGGACCTCCGCGGGCGTCGCCTCGTAACCGTCTCGGAATCCGAGAAAGACCGGCGCCTCGCCGAAGCCACCATGAAGCGGCTAACCGGCGGTGACACAATCCGGGCTCGCCGTCTCTACCAGGACTTCACAGAGTTCGCTCCCTCCCACACAGTCCTGTTCATCACCAACCACCTGCCCAAAGTCAGTGGAGACGATCCCGCGATCTGGGCCCGGATTCGCGTTGTCCCGTTCAGCATCGTCATCCCCAGCACAGAACAAGACCCGCACTTGCCCGAAAAGCTCCAGCTCGAAATGGATGCGATTCTCGCCTGGGCAGTGGCCGGGTGGCAGGACTACCAGGCGAACGGGCTGGCCGAACCCGCCTCAGTCGTTGCCGCCACGGCCAACTACCACCGCGATGCCGACGCGCTCGGACGCTTCATTGACGAGGAATGTGACACCGGCCCCGGCTACTCCGCACTTATCGAGTCCCTGCACCAGGCCTGGACAAGATGGGCCGCAGGCGAAGGCCTCCAGCCGATGAGCAAGCGGGCCTTCGGAGCAGCCCTCGAGCAACGCGGCCACGAGGCCAGGAAAGGCACCGGCGGAGTCCGCGTCCGCTCAGGAATCCAGCTCAAGCCCGCCATCGGACCAGGATTGGGCGGAACCTCCGACAGGCAGGAGTGGCGGTAGTGGCAAATCCACTCTTTCTCTCTACACGGGCGGGCGTAGAGGAAGTTACTTCCTCTTTGCCCCTTGCGCCACTAGTCAAACCGATGCCCCGAAAACCAAGGAAACCAAGGAAACCATGAAAACAACAGCACTCACCTCACACTCAGGCATCACCATGCTGCAGATCGATGGCATCCAGATCACCAAAGACATGGCAAAACAGCTCGACGAACTCCGCTTCGAGCACTGGGAGAACTTCGAGCCCTTCGGCCGCATACGCACCGGGAGCTGGCGTGGCAATCCTGGCATCGAATTGATCGGCAGGGACAAGACCAACGGCGCCCTCGTCCGTATGTGGCACGAAACACATCCGCTCTGGGTCAATAGCGTGACGGTCGTAGGCGAGGACGGCATCACCCGAAGGCTGCCGATCACTGACGGCAAAGACGAAACACGCAACTGGCTGAACGACTCGTACGCCAAACTGCCGCTGATCATCCTCCCCAAGGACCACCGGCCATGACTGTAAGGCACCGGTCTGCGCATGCGACTCCGCGTGCTGCCAGGGAGGTCGAAATCGCTACAGGTTTCGAGCCCCGGGACTGTTCACCACGTAGCCTCCTCCCCCCGTCCGAATCTTTTGCCATGCGGGTCCAGATCTTTGGAGAACGAAATGCACACACATCTTGACGCGGTTGACGCGGCGGCCGCGAGCGGCCGGGGCATCCTGCAGCCCTCCCACCAACCTCTGGTGGAGCTGGTCCGGGCCCTGGCCCGCCAAGTCGATACCAGCGGAACCGACGGGCCGTCCGCGCGTCTGGGGGCCGCCTACCTGTCGGCACTAAAGGACCTAAGTCGGGCCCTTAACACCGTGCAGGCGCAGCCGCAGGCGAACAGGGTGGATGCGCTGCTCGCCAGGCGGAGCGCGAGTGGTTAGCCCCCGGGCCCCGATGGCCACCCGACGCTTGTAACCTCATGCAATCCCTGGTGCTGCCTTCCGTAAGCGCACCGGTTCGCACTCAGTCCTAATCCGTACACGCTCAGGAATCCCGTGGCGACAGATTTGTCGCCCGAGTTGGCAAGGATGTTCGGGACAGGCGCGTGGACCCCGCCGTGAAAAGGCGCCACGTAGGGCACATCCCCGCCCGCAATTCGTCCAGCCTGTCGACGCGGCCGTTAAATCGGCCTCACATGCTCCGCAAAGGCGTCGCGGCGCTCCTGCTCCCAGAACGGGTTGCTGAGCTTCGCCGGGGTGACCATCTCTCCCGCGAGTCGACCTTACTGTCAATGTCCAACAACCTACTCGCGTTGGCGCCTGCGGTTCCAAGCTACAAGGACACTGCAGTCCGCGACGACGAAACGCTACGTTATCGCTTAGGGTGACCGGTATGAGCCAACCATCCGCTCCAGAACCAGCACCCGCCGCGCTGAAGGCCTGGGTGGCGCAATATTCTCGTGGGGAGGCGATCGATGACCACGGTTTCAACTTGGACCTTCGATGGTGGAACGATCGCATCGCGGACTTGCCAGGGAGTCCGGTGGCCAGCGTCGATGGCGAAAGGGAGCACGGGTTCATTAGCCGGGGTGACCTCTTCTCCCTGGCGCCTGCAGCCCAAGAAGATAAATCGGGGAAGAGCGCTCTACGCTTGTTCTGGCACGCCTTGGCCTGGGGGACGGGAAGCAACCACCGCAACTCACCACGACGAATCGCCTCAGTGGAAGCGAATCCTCCCGCCGCGGCAGTGTTGCTCCACGAGGCGGCCGGCTTGGCGACGGCTGACCCACGCTCGGCGTTCCTGCTGCTGAAGCC
This sequence comes from Arthrobacter sp. P1_D12, assembly GCF_056406175.1. Taxonomy (NCBI): domain Bacteria; kingdom Bacillati; phylum Actinomycetota; class Actinomycetes; order Micrococcales; family Micrococcaceae; genus Arthrobacter; species Arthrobacter sp. P1_D12. Next base: position 134,486 of record NZ_JBFUAR010000012.1, on the reverse strand, counting down.
ACGGGGTAATGCGATCGGCTCTCTCGGACCAAACTTTTTCACCAAGTTCTTGTATTTCGCAGGCGCTGGCGCCCTTGATCACCCCTGCCTCATTGTCGACAACCGTGTGCTTCGCAGCCTGCATCGGGAAACTCGGCGACCTGTGTTCGATCCGGATTCGACGAACTACGGGCCCGGCGTCTACGAGGCAGCCCTTGGTCTTATGTACGCCTGGGCGCAAGAATTGTCGCATCCCGGACGGACTGTGGGAGCAGACGAGATCGAGCGCTGGGCCTTTGCCGACGGAAAGCAGTCTGCCCCAACAACTGACGAGTAACCTGACAGACAGACTTGGCCTCCGTTTCCGTTCGACCTCCTTCTCGGAAGGATTTCACGCATGGCCCTGAAGGATCTAATCGACCCGCATGCAGTTCTTCGCGCAATTGAGGAGTACAACCAACTTGGACGAATTGCGTTCCTGAAGACACACGGCTTCGGCCCCGCGGATGAATATATCTTGGCGTACGGCAGCCGCTACTACGATTCCAAGGCGATCGCAGGCGTTGCCCACCTTTTCCAAACTGGTGAGCTTCTGCCCAACTCGGAGTTTCAGGGCGGTTTGCGTGGCGCCGTGCCCCGCCTAAGAGCCATGGGCTTTGAGGTTCTTTCTCAGCGGCGCGGATCGTTTGTGCTGTTGTGGAATCCCACGCTATGGCACTGGGACGAACAACGCCGACTGGCGATCCAGCAGTGCATTTTGGCCGGCGGGACTGGATCCGAACCATGGTCCACGGGAGGCCGCACGAAGGACATTCGGAAGGGTGACCGTGTTTTCCTCTTACTCGTGGGTCAAAAGGAGCGCGGGCTCGTCGCATCCGGGCACGCCGCCAGCCACATCTACTTCGACAAGCATTGGGCCGCCAATCGCCGGGACCCGGCACCGCATATCTCCGTTGCCTGGGACAGGCTCCTCGACCCACCCGAGATCCTTCCTTGGGGTGCCATCCAACAGGCGGTACCTGGATTTCCAGAGCGCTACCAAGGCGGAGGCGCTAGGCTCGACAGCCTCCAAACCCTCGCACTCAACGCCCTATGGTACGAACACACAAACAAGGTTTCACTAGCGTCCCTTGGCGATCCGTCACATCCTGAAGTAGCAGCCAGCTACTCCTACGGCATCGTCAAACGCCGTAACCACCAACAGCAATTCCGTGACCTGCTCCTCGCGGCATACGAACCCGAGTGCGCCGTCTGCCGCTTTGACGAAGTAGAGATCCTCGAAGCCGCGCACGTAATCCCCGACAGCCAAGGGGGACCTTCCACTGTCGAGAACGGCCGCCTAATGTGCCCCAACCACCACCGCGCACACGATGCAGGGTTATTTCAACTCCAAGGCGACCGGCCGATATGGGCCGCTGCGGAGACCGAATTTCTGGCGCCGGTTCGCCCCCAGACAAAGGACAAGGAGCCACGGCCCTGACGCACGACTCGCCGGCCGCCACTTCCTAGCGCGAACTTTTCCCGGAGCGAGGACGTAACGGCGTGCGTAACCCTTAGTGCCGTGCCCTCCCCGCCAAAAGGTTTGGCTTTGTTCACTAGGATGAGGTCATGTATACGGCGCTGCACCGGGCATTGGGCATTGAACCTTGCCCGCTCACGATGGATCTGGTACGCAGGGCTGTCGCTGATCGGGTTGCCGAACGGGAGGACCTCGATTGGAAGCGGGTCCTGCCGAAGCACCCCGGGCGGTGGGTTGAGGAGTTCGCCAAGGACGTCGCTGCTATGGCCAACGTCGGCGGCGGGATGATCGTCTACGGAGTCGCCGAAGAAGGATCCGAGGCCGCTGAAATATGCGATGTTGGTGAAATAACAGACGGTACTCTCCGAGAATTGCGGGGGGCTGCATACTCGGGGATCACCCCGCCAGTCCTTGGTTTCCAGCCTGTCGTCATAGCCGAAGACGGGGTGAGTCTTCTTGCGCTTCTGATTCCTCCATCTGATGATTCCCCGCACCTTGTGTTCCGACAGGATCTGTTCGGGGCCCCGCTGAGGTTGGGTACACGCACTGGATGGATGAGCGAACGCCTGATCGAATCCGCCTATCGCCAGAGGTTCGCCGAGCGTGATCGACGCTCGGCTGGCCTGGATGATTTGTTTGATGAATCTGCTGGGCCGTTTCGGCAGGCCCCCCGTGTTTGGATGGTCGCCGTTGCCAAGCCCGAGGTGACTGGGCGCCTCAGACGGATTGAATCGGACAGCGCGCGCCGAATATTTTCGGACGCTAGCCAGAACACACCGATACCTCTGACAGGTATGTCGCCGCTGGGCCACCTGCAACGTTGGATGCGCGACCCGATCCTTGGCCTTCGACGCTGGACCGTGCAGACCAATCATTTCGACAACGACCGGATCTATGGGTGCCGAATGTCGATTCACTTTGATGGCTCTGTCACCGTCGCGATGGCTGTGGCAGGCGACCGGGGGACGGATAACCGGAGCGAGGTCCAGATCCGAGACGTTGAAGCTGTCCTAGTCGATCTTGCAGGTTTGACGCTCACTGCTTCCCGGGAACTGTCGATAGTGGGCGGATACGCCATTAAGGCGTCGCTCTTCCGGGATGGGTCTGATCCGATTTCTCTGTTGGAGCCCGTATCCGATCCAAGGTTCGGCGGATTCCATGAGCCGGCACCGCGTCCTCTAGCTGGCTGCGTACCCGTCGCGGGAATGATTCCGACAGATCAAGGGCCCGAGTCAGTACTCGACGGATTGCGGGAAGTTGCCCTGGATCTGTTCAGCCAGGCGGGCTCCGAGACGATTCAGTTGCTCAAGCTGCCAGATCGCTAGGAAAGGCAGCCACAGGAGTGGGTCGGCCACAGCAAGACTTCCCCCGCCAGAGCGCTGACGCTAATTCGGGATCATCGCGCCTGCGGCGCAGATCGTCCCATCCTGCTCGATCCTCAAACGGAATTGCCGAACAATTCCAGAAGACCGTACTCACCACTACTGAAATCTGCTCGCGGTCCAGGCACCTGACTCCTTAGGGGTTGAGCAAGGGCTTCGTTGCCGAACGCTCTCAGTAGTACTCGCGGATATAGTCATAGGCGCGGTCGTAGGTTTCCTGATCCCGGATCTTGTACTTCACATAGAGAGTCTGGCGAAGAGCCTGACGCACAGAGCGATCGCCGTCTCGAGTGTCCTGCCACCCATCGAATCGTACGGCCCTAACTACCTCATCTACGTCGGAAACAACCCGCTCCACAAGTATTGGGGTCTCTGAATCCTTGAGGGAATCAAACAGCTCCGTCAGTGCCGCCTTACCGCGTTCCTCCCGCGGCACCTCGGCCACGGCCTTTTCCGCTGCAACGGTGTCCCGGGCCAGCTCGAAGAGTTCCTTGAGGAAGTCGAGGCTGGCTTGTTGCCCGTGGGCATACTTATCGCGCAGTTCGTTCAGCCGCTGGCCAAGTGCTACGAACGTCGGGTTGGTGAGGTGTTTGGCGATTCGGGCCGTGATCTGTTTTTCGAGTTCTTGGACTTTCTTGTCCCGGTCCCCGCCGGTGGACAGATCCTCAATGACGACGGCGTCCAGCACAATCGTTTCCAGGTCGCTTCGCGGCACCTCAACAGTGACGTTCTCGTTGATCAATTCCAAGGTCTTGGCACCGAGCGAATGCCATACTAGACGGCCCGTGTAGTCGGACGGCTTGATGGATTCGTATACGTCCGACAGCCACTTGTAGTCGGTCTCGTACGCGTTGAGCACCGGGTCAGGGCTGATGGCTTCCCAGAGCTGACCGAGGTAGCTGTAGGGCAAGGCGAATGCGTCTCGGCTTGCATCGTCAGGCAGCTGCGTCTGGGCCTGGATTAGTCCCTCGTAACCGCCGACTGTGCGGTCGACACCGGGGAAGAACACGAGCGCCGCAGCCATGGCGGCGGGGAGCTTCTCGCGCAGCTCGGCGATGTTAGTGATAACCCGCTGCACGGAGGTGTCGTCAAACAATAGGGACTTAGCGACATCATCGAAGATGCCTAGGTAATCCACAATCAGGCCGTGAGTCTTGCCTGGGTGTGTACGGTTCGTGCGACAGATGGCCTGTAGCAGGGTGTGGTCCCGTAGGGGCCTGTCTAGGTACTGTGCCTGCAGGATGGGTGCATCAAACCCGGTCAGGAGCTTGGCGGTGACGATGATGATTTGCAGCGGGTCCGCCGGATCGCGGAAGCGGTTCAGGAGCTTGCCTTCCGCATCCCGCTCCAAGGTGAAGCGGTCCTTCCACTCCTGCGGATCGCGGGCATCCATGCTCATGACGACGGCGGAGGCTTCCGGCCCCAGATGGGTGTCTAGTGCTTCCTTGTAGGCGACGCAGGCAGCTTTGTCGTAGACCACCACCTGGGCCTTGAAACCGTTCGGGGCGACCTTCTCGGTGAAGTGCGCCGCGATGTCTGCGGTGACCTTTAGTACCCGGTCCGAGGCTTTGATCAGGTGCTCCAGGGACGCGGCCTTCTTGGACAGGGTGATGCGTTGAGCCTCCGAGAGGTCGTTGCGCGCGGCCAGTTCGGCGAAGCCCGTGTCAATTGCTTCCTGATCCACCCGCATCTCGGTTAGTCGTGGCTCGAAGTGCAACGGGAGGGTTGCCCCGTCGCGGATGGAATCGTGGAAGGAGTAACGCGAGAGGTAGCCGCCCTTGTCCTCTTCTGAGCCAAAGGCCCAGAAGGTGTTCCGGTCCCGCTTGTTGATCGGAGTACCGGTGAGCCCAAACAGGAAAGCATTGGGCAACGCTTCACGCATTTTCCGGCCGAGATCACCCTCTTGGCTACGGTGGGCTTCGTCCACCATGGCGATGATGTTGCCGCGGTCGTCCAGCACACCGGGCGCTTCGCCGAATTTGTGGATGGTTGTGATGATGACTTTCCGTGCCCCGTCTCGCAACAGCTGCTGCAGTTCAGCGCGACTATCTGTGGAAACCAGGTTGGGCACGTCCGCGGCATTGAAGGTGGCCGTGATCTGGGTGTCCAAGTCGATACGGTCCACGACGATTAAGACGGTAGGACTGGCCAGATCGAGGGCTGCCCGGAGTTTCTGGGCGGTGAAGACCATTAGTAGTGATTTGCCTGAGCCTTGGAAGTGCCAGATGAGGCCCTTGCGGATCTTGCCCAGGAGAACGCGGTCGATGATGGCGTTGGCGCCTTGGAATTGCTGGTAGCGGGCGATGATTTTGATCTTGCGGTGCTTGCTGTCCGTTGCGTAAACCGTGAAGAACCGGAGGTAATCCAAAATGACCGCAGGCGCCAGGAGGCCGTCGACGGACTCCTTGACGTGTGCCAGTCCGACGACGGGCGTTTGGTCCGTTTCGCTAGGTTCCTCACGCCAAGGTCCCCAGAGATTCACTGGCATGCCCACCGACCCGTAACGGAAGTCCCTTCCCTCGGTGCCGAAGGAGAGGACGTTTGGCACGAAAAAAGCCGGGACATTCTTCTCGTAGTCATCGTTGATCTGGGCGGCAGCGTCAATCCATGTGCAGGCCGGCCGTACGGGCGACTTGGCTTCGCCGATGACCAGTGGAATGCCGTTGCACCAGATGACCACGTCAAAGCGACGCTCGATCCGGCCCTGAATAAAGGTAACTTCGGTTGAGACCATCCAATAGTTGGCTGAAACGTCCGTATTGGCGAGGTCGATCAGTTGCACAGTGGTGTGCGCGCCGGCAGGGCCGAATGGCATGGAACGGTCGCCTTTGAGCCAGGTGGCGAACTCCTCATTGGCCTTCAACAACCCGCCCTGCCTCGCGGACAAGATAATCGCGCGGAGCTGGTGTATGACCTCGTCCGCGCGTTCAGGTCGCGCGGCAATTTCGGGGTTAAGTCGGATCAGAGCCTCACGGACCTGGGCCTCAAGAAGAACGCTGCCCGTTGCGCGGGGGAGCGATGAGCCGGGGACGAACTGAATATCGACGCCGGACGAAACGAGATCACGGATAAAATCGCGGACGCTGTTGGCTTCACTAAAAGTCATGAGGCCCATCCAAGAGCTGACTGCGGACTGATGCTTGAAGATTTCCAAGGGCCCGGACCTCTCGGGCAACCGTCGTTGAAGTATCCGCCCATATGCCGGACTCGTTAAGAAGTTTTGTTTGGTCTGCCGGGCTTGGCCAAGGGAAAGGATAGGACGCTATATGTCGCCAGTGCATGTGCTTAACTTTCGATCCTTCGCTACGTTGAGCCACCCAACTGGCGAACCTACCTGTCCTCAACCCCAAGAGTATCCACTCTCGATCCACACCTTCGTTTAGGCGCAATCTGCCCAGTCGTTGGTTCAACATGGCACGATCCGTGACTTGGCAGACTCGTCCGAGGAATCGGTCTTCGAGGGACTGAGCAGTCATGTTGATCACGAGATCCCGAGGTTTCAGCACATAGTCGGGGTGCTTTGTAGCCCACTCTTCAGGTATGCGGACCGTATTTGAGGACCACTTAGTCAGCCCGTCAGGACGCATATCCCCGGGACGCAACAATGGAACGCCGAGATCGGCGTATAGGTCACTTGAGAATGGGCGCCCATGCTGGAGAGAAAGCAAGTCCTCCAGAGGCATCACCGGGCACTCCTCCAATCGTGCGTTGAGCCAGGTTTCGCGGCTTTGGGCGATAGTGCTTGTAACGGACGAAAGCTTCCTGCTGTGGCGTTCTAGAGCCCAGCAAAGATCTGCGATGCTCCTCTGCTGGTCAATGGGTGGCAGCGCGAATTCATACCTTGTTATGTCTGAGAAATTCACATACGGGTTGACGGATCCTTTGGACTCGGCGATCGCGAAAGAATGGAAGGCTTCAGATGTCATCACCCATGGCAGGAAGCCCGGCAAGAGTTGATTTTCATCCTTGGACGAAAGGACAAACGTGGTGTTAGAGCAAACTCCGTCGAAGTCAGCAACGGCCACCTTCCGAAGGTATGTCCGCCGCGAGCCGTAGAGGACTTGTCCGGGCCGGAACCGGCGATGAAATGCGGGCCCGAGATATCCGTCATCCACGCCCCCCCAGCGATGGATCCGAAGATCATCAGAATCCATGTGTTCACCGGCGACGACACGAGAGACAGTGCCGTCTGCCGGATCCACCTTTTCTTTGGACTGTTCAACAACGTCGCCGAATTTCACGCGTTTCCACACACTACGGTCTAGTTCCAGAGCCAATTTCATCGGCCGGCTTCCCCTCTCAGCAGTTCAAGAACATTGCTCACTGCATCATTCGCGGCGGATCCGGCCTGTCGCCATGCGTCCACTGCCGTCGCGACGCCAGGCACGCCCGTGTCGCCGTCCGCCGCGTGATTTGCAGCTGGAGAGACGTAGGTCGGAATCGCTAGGCTGTATGCCTTCGAGGCGATTTCATCCAGCGTTGCCACAGAAGCAAAGCCCGGAGCCGCGGAGAAGGCTTCGTAGGCCGCAAGGATCTTCTGCTGGTCAGATTCCCTCAGAAACGACTGCGCCTGCTTGCGGGCAAATTCATGGACCGCATTGATAAACAGCACACGGCCTTGATGCTCTGTTGGCTTTTGGGCGCGGAGTGTGACTACTACAGCTTCCATTGGTGAGTTGTAGAACAGCCCCGCCCCAAGACCCAGGACGCACTCGACAAGGTCTGATTTGACTAGGGCTTCACGGAGGGCTGCCTCTTCTTTACGGAACAGCACGCCGTGCGGAAAAAGAACGGCAGCGCGGCCGCTGTTCGAATCCAAGCTGGCGGCAATGTGCTGGAAGAATGCATAGTCCGCGCGGCCCTGCGGCGGGACTCCCCACACATTTCGGCCATAGGGATCGCCCGCAAAGGCATCGCGGTTCCAGGACTTGATGGAATACGGCGGGTTCGCCAGAACCACGTCAAACTGCTGCAATTGCCCGCTCGCGTTGAGGAAGGCTGGTGTAGCCAAAGTGTCCCCATGCGCGATTAGCCCATCGTTGATCCCATGCAAGAACAGGTTCATCCGTGCAATGGCGGATGTTCCATAGTTGAGTTCCTGTCCGTAGAGCCGCAGATTGCGCCACTCCTTGCCCTGACGCCTGAGCTCGGCAGCTGTGGAGATGAGCATGCCACCAGTGCCGCAGGTAGGGTCGTAGACGGACTCGCCGGGCTCCGGCTGGAGCATCAGGGTCATGAGCCGGACCAAGGTTCGGTTGGTGTAGAACTCCTGCGCCGTATGGCCGGAGTCGTCAGCAAACTTCTTGATGAGGAACTCGTAACCGCGGCCGAGCTCGTCCTCCGGCAAATTGGCCACCGACAGAATCTTTGTTGAAAAGTGCTCCAGGAGATCGTTCAGGGTGGCGTCCGGCAGGAAGTCTTTATTACCCCAGTCGCCGTCGCCAAAGACACCATGCAGAGTATCGGGGTTCGCGGCTTCGATGCCGCGCATAGCCTGGAGGATCGCGGTACCCTTGTTGCGCGTTACTGCTCGAATCTGGTCCCAATGGGCGCCGTCAGGAATGACGAACAGGTGGTTCTCAGGGAGGTCCGCCAACGTGTCGTCGCCGTAAATTGACAAGGCCTTGGTGCGTTCCTCGTCGTAGACATCGGAGAGCCGCTTGAGGAACACCAACGGGAAGATGTACTGCTTGTAGTCGCCGGCATCGATCAGCCCGCGCAGCAATATCGCAGCACCCCATAGGTACGATTCCAGCTCGCGCTGGCTGAGGAGAGCCGTAGCAGGCCCTGTTTCTGTCTTCGTGCTCACGCGTTCAATCCCCACTTAGCAAGTTCGGTCGCCAAGGCAGCACGGGTTTCGGCCGCGGTCTGCTGCACTGCCGCTAGGTCAGCTACGGCCTTTTCCAGGCTCAGCCCATCCGCTCTCTCCTCTGGTGCAACATACAGCGAAATGTTCAGGTTGAAGGCGTTGGCCTCTATGGCAGCCAAATCCGCAATCTGTGCAAAGCCGGGCTGTTCAGCAAACTGCTGGTACGCCTCCAGCAACAATTCTGCGTGCTGGTCCTCCAGTGTGTTCTGGTTGCGGCCCTTGCGGAACAAGGACTCACCGCTGACGAATAGCACCCTGCCCTTGGTTGCGGGGGGTTTCTTCTGGCGCAGTATCAATACACAAGCCGCCAGCGCGGTGCCGTAGAACAAGTTTGGCGCCAAACCAATAACGGCTTCAACTTTGTCCTGCCGAAGAATGAATTCGCGGATCCTGCCCTCCGCACCTTGGCGGAAGAGTGCGCCTTGGGGGAGGACCACAGCTACGCGCCCCGTATTATTCGTGGCGGATGCGACCATGTGTTGCACCCATGCCCAGTCTGCGTATCCCTTAGGCGGAACCCCGCCCAGAGCATTGCGGCCCCAACGGTCCGACGCCCACGCCTCCTCACCCCAGCTCTTCAGCGAAAACGGCGGGTTTGCAATCACGCATTCGAAGGTCGCCAACCGGTCGCTGTTGAAGAACGCGGGATCCCGCAGGGTATCTCCTCGGAGGATTTGAAAGTCCTCCACGCCATGGAGCAGAAGGTTCATTCGGGCAATCCCGGAGGTGGCCAGGACTTTCTCCTGGCCGTAGAGCTTGCCCCAGAGCAGCTGGGGGCGACCCCCGGCGGCCTTGACGTGCTGGATCACTTCGATGAGCATGCCACCGGTACCGCAGGCTGGGTCATAGACCGTCTCACCCTCTTGTGGGTCCAGGATGTTCACCAGCAATCGGACGACTGAGCGAGGCGTGTAATACTCCCCAGCTTTTTTGTTGGAGGCATCCGCGAAGCGTTTGATCAGATACTCGTAGGCCTGCCCGAAGACATCCGGGGAAACAGCGTCGTTGGTCAGCGACTTGGCCGAGAAATGCTCAATCAGATCATTTATGCGCGAATCAGGGAGCTTCTGCTTGTTGGTCCAAGCGGCATTGCCAAAAATGCCGTAGAGAGTGTCAGGGTTGGCATTTTCGATAGCCCGGAATGCGGTTACAAGCGCTTGGCCCACATTCTCCGTGTGAGCGCGCACATCATCCCACAGGTAGTCCTGGGGGATCGCAAAGCGGTGGTTTTCCGCAAACGAGGCGAACTCATGGTCACCACCGGAGTCGGCCAGTGCGTGACCGTACTCTTCGAGGTATACATCGCTGATCCGCTTGAAGAAGAGCAAGGGGAATATGTAGGCCTTGAAGTCAGCTTGATCGATCGATCCTCGCAGAAGGTCCGCAGCGGCGGCGAGGTGATTCTCCAACATCGACAGCGATAGGGGCTCGGCTGCCGCCGGAATCATTGCCCATGCGGCTGCACGGGCCTCTTCTTCGGTCAATGTCGGCCTTCCAGGTCTAAATGGCGTCGGTCAAGGGGCCCTATGTCCGACTCTGCGATGAGCTTATAGGCAACCGGAAAATGCCGACCACTTAGACTACCGCGACGCCACAACTGGCCGAACCAGCTGGGCAACGGCGGTGCGGCGTTGTCCGACCTAGTGACAGCCATCGTTGGGCGTAACGCGGGCTCACCCGCTCCGACCCGCAATGAACCCTGACCTCGAGTCTTGGTTTGCGCAGATGGGGGCTGAGGAACCATTCGGGCAGAGGGGTCGGTCGGCAGCCCCATCTGAGGACAGCGCACTATTGGCGCAACGGCGCGAACGGCTCCTCCCGCCTGGGCGGGCCATCTTGTCGCAGATACCGGGATGACTGAACGCTTGAAGGAGAAGGTGGGCCGAGGCCTCCACAGGCGCTCGTCACAACCGGGACCAGAACAAATTCCTTACATGCCTAGCCGCCTGCCCAGACTCTCCACCTGGGCCTCCGTGCGCAGCAAGATCCCCTGTACCTTTTCCCCGGAGGGAGTCCGCCAGGGACGATCTTCCATATCCACGCCGCGAGTGTCGTTACGGATGGCCGCCGCCATCACCGCGTTCATGTTGTATGCCAACCTCGGCCCGTAGACAATCTCCATCCACTCCGGCTCCAGTCCCGTCTCTCCTGCAACAACGCCCTTTCCATCCAGCCATTTGGGCGGGTTGTCAGGGGCTACATCTACGTCCTCGCAGAAGAGATCCATTTGCGCGAGGATCGGGGCGTCCCGGTCGTCAGGCCCCATCGGGTCATCTGCCACAGTGCGGGCAAAAATAGTCAGCAACAGGTCACCGTCCTCGTCGGGTTCCGGCACCCTCATTAGTTGCATTTCATAAGTTCCTACGTGCCAGCGACTTGTCACCGATCCCTACTTTCCAATCGCAGAATACGAGGCGCGGCCGATGGGCGTTTCTAGCCACTCCTTATGCACATCGCGGGGCGCTCCTCGGGAAACAAACGGGCCAGGCGCCTTACCTGAGACGAATCGACGCGGATGCTGCTCAAGTGCCGGCAGCCCCTTCGACGCATGATCCCCAAGGAATATTGAGCCTATTAATTGGCGTAGATGCTTGCACGAGTAGTTACTACCCTATTTCTGGGCCGAGACGACGCTCGGCGGAGCCAGCACGGGACGGGCCCCCACGCAACCGCTCACGGCGACAACCAAAGCCGCGGAGAACGCTGCGGCACCGAGCAGACGAAAACGCGTCCGCCACCAAGCAGCCACGACACCCATGACATCGTTGTACGCTCAAACGTGTCTAGTGGATAGGCTTGGCTCCTAAAGTCCCTCCACAGACAGCCTGCCGACCCGGCGGTTTGGGAAGTCGCGACAATCGCACGCCTGACGAACCCGATCCAGTCGCAGTGGCTTGCGGACTATGCCGGGCTGCAGACGTTCCGTAGTCAGGAACTGGCCTACGGGCTGAACGCCGCCGTGGCCGACTTCGTACTCAATGGCGGGCAGAGCGAGAACGGGAACGCACAGACCGGCATCCTGAAGACCGCGGGCGTGTCCACGGCCGTTCACGACCAACAAGCTGCTGACCATCCGCAAAGCCCTCGGGCAGCTGGAGGCGGCAGGTGTGACGGCTACAGGCACCCTGATGCACTCGGCCGACTGGGAGGCTGTGGAGACGTTCATGGACTCCACGGGGCGGTTCCTGCTGCCGCAGACGCCGGGCCAGAATGCCGCCCGGACGCTATGGAACACCCCGGTCACCCTTTCATCGGGCGTACCTGCCAACACGGCCTTCGTGGGCGACCTGCGGACTGTCGTGGTCCCGTTTCGTTCCGGCATGCAGCTCACCTGGAGCGAGGAGACCGTGAATACCGGCACGCATGCATCGCCGGTCTGGAACGACAGTTTCCGGAAGAACCAGCTGGTGTTCCGCGCTGAGGTCCACATGGGCATCTCAGTGCTGTCCGCTCCGTCGCTGCGCAAGGCGACGCTGGCCTAATTAGACTCCGTGCCGGCTGGACTCCCCCTGGTTCACACCAGCCGGCACGGGACGGGACGGAGCTGAGAGTGCCGCTCCGCAACCGCGGCGCAGACCTTACGTGATCACCGCCCAGGTACTCATTGAGACATAGGACACATTTTTTTGACGAGATCTCTCCGCGTGTGTACATTTGACGTACAAGAGAGAGGCCACAAGATGTCTTCCCAGGAAATAAACTCAGCCACAGAACCAAACTCGGACGCAGACCGAAATGCGAGAGACGCGCGAATTAACCTAAGAGTTTCAAGAAATCAGGCCGCACTCATCCGCAGAGCCGCGGATGCCCAGGACAAGAGTCTCACTGAATTTGTAGTCACCAGCGCATCAGTTGCCGCCGAGCAGGTCTTAGCGGACAGGCGCTGGTTCCAATTAGATGACTCCGCTTGGGAGTCCTTCGAAGCATTGCTAGATCGCCCCGCGGTCTTCAAGCCCCGCTTGAGCGAAGTGATGAATGCTAAGGATCCCTTTGTCGACTGAAAATGCAGCCTTCAAGCGTCCCCGAAAGCTAACCAACACTGACGATCTCGCGGGCTTCACCTGCGGCAACGAAGAGTTGGACATATGGCTGACGAAGTACGCCTTCGTCAGCCATCAATCGGGGATGGCAAGGGTATTTGTCAGCACGGTAGACAGCGAAGACGATGAGGTAGCCGGCTTCTATGCACTGGCGACTGGTGGCGTTGAACACGACCTCGCTCCGCAACGCGTTACCAAAGGTGTGCCTCGGCACCCAGTGCCGGTCACGGTGCTAACCCGGATGGGTGTGGCCACAAAACACAAACGAAACCGTCTGGGCTACGCCCTACTCCGAGACGCCCTGATAAGGGTCAACGCTGCCGCGGATGAAATCGGCATCCGCGCGCTGCTAATTCATGCGAAGAACGAAGAAGCTCGAGCGTTCTACATGAGCTTCGCGGAGTTCGAACCTTCGCCTACAGATCCACTTCACCTTTTTCTATTGATGAAGGACCTCCGGAAGGCCCTTGGCACCAACTAGTCGTCCTTGACCGTACTGGACTCACCGCGAAAGTAACCTCTGCGCGTCCGCCAAGCCTCAGCCAGCGGTTCATCCCCCAGGCTGGAAGCAGCGAAGATAGCCAAATCGCATATGTAAACTGCGAGTCCGGACTCGTACACGGTCGGCTCGTCCACCACCGGTAGGGCCCACAGCCATGCGACGTGAGTCCTCTCCAGTCCGAACGTCAGTGCCTCGCCGCAGGCCTCAAGCGCGCCGTTCATGTCATCAAGAATGAAGTATGCAGCTGCCGTGTTCGCAAAATTGAGAAGGTTATTCTGACCGAGGGCTCGCGCCTCAGCCAATGCCTCTATGGCCTTCCGGGGCTCGTCTGGCATGAGACAGAACCCCAGGTTGTTCGCTAGGTTTGCATCCTTGGGGTCGAGTGTTCGAGCGGCCGTAAAGATGACTGCGGCGATATCACGCCGTTGCGCACGAATAGCTTCAAGAGCCCGCTCGACCAATACAGACTGAGCCTGGGGATCCGTCAGCCGACCATGAACAGTTCGGCTCGAAATCTCATGACAGATTTTTTCCGCCGTGATATCTCGCTCCAGGAGAAGTTCGCTCGGCAAATACTGTGGACGCCACTGCTCAAGCACGTAACGATACTCCAGGGCAAGCGCTTCGTCCGTCCACTCAGTTAGGTACGTATTCGTGAAGCGTTCGACAAACCAAAGGAACTCCCCGTAGTCGGTTCCTGATTGCTGCTCAGCAGGTTCCGGCATCTCAGCCGGCGGCGCCCAGCACAGAACTTCCGAAATTTCAGTTTCAGCCACCCAGGGCTGCAACCGCTCTCTGAATGACGTCGACATCCTCAACTCATGCTCAACCGGATCCCGCTCCTCAAGCACCCCCCGGCGCAGTCTCTGCCATTCGGCAAGGTGGCGCCGATCACTGGACGAAGAGGCGTCGCCCTCAAATTCGTTAATTGCCAGGATGCTGTCGAGAGTCAGAAGCAGCAGGCTTCCGAAACCATGCTGGAGCAGTCTCGCAGGATCAACCCCTCGTTGCCCTAAATAGGCGAACGCGCTCGTCCCGTCAACGTGCCTTGCAAGAGTGAAAGTGCCGTCATAGTGAAATGGCTGAGTTCCCAACACCCGCTTAAGAGTCATTAGCAGTGCAGTGGTGCTCCACTGCGAGGTCGGCGACGGATCCAAGCCCTGGGCGATCAGGAGGGCTTCGGACGCATCAAAATTTCGTTCGCGGAGGTCAGCCGTTGACGGTCGCAGCAGGTTAGTGACCACTGTCCTGCATTCGGTGTTGCAAGTCCGACCGCCCGGAAGAGTCCGGGCGAAGGGACAGTCCGGGTGCAGTCCCTTAGGGCAGGAATCTGCGTAGCGCGATAGAGCAACGACTGTGATGTCATGACCTGCTGAAATGATGAGCCCCCAATTCTAGACCTCTGGAGCAGTCCCCGACGGCGGCACCAGAATCTACATCTTACGACGTTTTGCAAACTGCGGATATGACGCACCAACCCTAGTATGGGCTTGGGCTGGATACTTGCGTCGTCAAGTAATTTAGTACAGCTAGCAGTGCACATTGTGCCCCATCATCCCGATTTCCTTCTTGCCCGCAGACTCCATCAGCTTCCGCTTTGCGGTGTCCCTGACATCCGAGTCCCGGCCCCTCAGCACGTCCGCGAGGGTGTTCCCCACTCCACGGCAACGATCAGTCCGTCAACGAGGGCGGACCAGCGGCCCAAGGTCCGTCCGCGCTGAGAACTCCTGCAGCGCTTCCACCAGGGGCTTCCCGGCGCGCGTTTCGCCCAAGACGCGAGTGAAATCCTTCGCCGGTTCTCCCCTGGCACTGCGGCAGACCCTGTCCAGCGCCTCGGTGGCGCTTTCGCCGTCGGCACCTACAGCCAGGGCCATGAGCTCCGCGATGCTGGGGAACTCGGCCATCATCTGGGATTCGCGCCTCTTGATATGGATACCCCAGCAGGTAGTCCCTCAGGAGGAATCGGGCCGCACCGGCGCCAAACGCAACCAGGACGGCGATGAACGGGCTGAACCGGCCGATCGCTCCGGGGAAGAGAAGTGCACCGCCGGCGAGGACGAATCTCCGAGAGCCCATAGGAGTTGCTCAGCCCGGAAACCAGAGTTGTCACGGTGCCGCGTTCCATCAAATGCGTTGCCAGCAGTTGGACCGTGAGCACATTTTGAACACATATGGATGGAAAAACACATGAATTGGCGTGGATTTGTGGCATCAAAAACCCCTAGATTCCGAAGATTCTGTCGCTATGCCTGTGCGGCAGAGAGGTTTCAAATCCCACCGTCACCGCCAATGAAAACCCCCGGGAAACCGGGGGTTTTCAGCATTCTCAGAACCTTCGTGGTGCATTTTTGGTGCATATTTCGAGGAATTGCGGCCGCGACGGGATGCCAATGCACGCGCGTGAGCCGTGGCCACGGTCCCGGCGGCGGCGCCAAGATCCTTCACCTCAGAGATGGAAGCTCCATCTGGGCCAGCCTCGTCACGGCGTCGGGAGTCACCCGGCCCCGTTCCTTCCAAGGCCACCTTCAACTGCGCGGCGAGAATGTTGCTGCGCACATGCAGGGCCATTTCTCTCCGTGACGCCGGATCCCTCCGGAGCTTCCCGCCCTCTCAGTCCGTTGCATTCATCATCTCCGAGAGGTCCACAACAGCCAAGGGCTTCGCGTCACCGAGGCGGACGATGGACCCGTTCTGAGCAGACGGAGGCCAACGGTCGCTGTAGGCCCGACATCAACGCCCACAACATAACGGTCATTATGTTGTGGATTGACTGCGCACTCTCGGGCGAAGAAGCGGCCAGCAGAGGATGGGCCCAGATCCCGCGAGCCTAACGTCGCCTTATACTCCCGGACTAGGTCCGAAGCGCCCCCCTTGTGCAATGGCGGAACGCAATGCAAGAGTGCGCCCATGAATGAATCCGCTGCTAAGGTCGCGCGCAAACTCAGCACAATTCCAGTTCGTGTGTCTCGCCAAATGACCGCCACCGAGTATCAGGTTCGCGTGGCCGAGGTCCTCAACCTTTTTGACATAGAAGCAGTGGGTGACGAAACGGGTGTGCATTACGGGGGCGAGGGCATTGCGCTGGAAGATCAGCCTCTACTCGCGGCCATTCGCGTACTCATTGGAAGGCGGTTCGGCGTCCCGGACGATCTACAGTAGCCCGACAGGAGGTGTCCTTCGGATCTAATGTCGCGTTAACTGGTCTTGGTCCGGACGCAGGGGTGGCATCGGTCATTTCAGCCGTCACACCGGTCCTGAATCAAACTGCCATTTTCACCTGGCCGGAGTTGTAGGGGTTCCACCAGGTTCACCCCCCACTTATACGGAGTTATAGGGCGTTATAGGGTATTCCCTAGAACCCCATAGAACTCCTTATAAATGGAAATATTGGTGCGGCGAACCGGCCGAGGTGCTCCACTCACCGCTGGCCACGCACATCCGCTATCGCCGCGCCAGTTAGGTCCGTGGGCGCTGCCGGCCACCGCTCGGCAGGACGGTCATTCACCCGGCTCGGGGCGGTAGGTGGCGAAGGCGAGACGGTCGGTGGACCAGCCCAGCGCGGTGGCGGGGTGGACTCCAGGTCTCACAACCAGAGAGGTACGCCGTGGGGAGCGGGACGAGAATGAGCAGAGGCCGCAAAATATGGCTCGGTGTGCTGGCAGTAACGGTTGCCTTTGTCACCGCACTCTTCCTCTGGTCATCGTGGAAGAGCGATCAGATCGTCGCTGAGCTCAAGACGATTGCCGACCGCCTCCAACCAGAGCCGGGATGGGAACCCTTGAGAACACAGAATCCGGTGGGCAGTGCGCTGTGCATCCCGCTCGATGGACCTTGCTCCCAGTACGCATACCGTTGGGACACTCACCGGAAGTACCTGGAGGGTGACCTGGAGCGGTACGTTCAGCAGGTGGGTTTGACGCCCCAGGAGTACAAGCCATGCGTACGGGAACAGAGGATCAATGCGGGCGGACTGGACTGCCGGGGTGTTGGAGTCATTGACGGCTGGAACGTACGCATCACGATCAGTGACTACGGTCGGGACGACGACACCAACATTGTGCAGGTCGTGGTCAACAAGTACGGCTACTGATCCTTGTTTTGTGTTCGCGGTTGCCGCATACCGGAGGCGGCCACCCCGTTGCCGGGGCAGCCGCCAGTTTCAGTGCGCTGTGGGCGTTAGTGCTCCGCTTCTGCGGCAGCCTTCTTGGCGTCTTTCTCGGCGTCCTTCTCGGCGCGCAGGGCCTCCGCGTCGTGCTGTTCCTCGGCTTTTTCCTGGTGGATGACCGCTGCGAAGAGCTTCTCCATCTCCTTGGCCACGCCGGCGGCTGAGGCCGGGTTCTGGCCGGTCACCAGCCGGTCGTCAACTACGACCTTCTCCTCGAAGACGTCAGCGGAGACGTGGGTGGCGCCTTGTTCCTCAAGCCGGTCGGCCAAGAAGAACGGGATGACCTTGTCCTTCCCCGCGGCAACCTCCTCGTCGTTGGTGAAGGCCGCCACCTTCCGGCCCTCGACGAGGCGAAGTCCGTTCTTCAATTCCACGTTCAGCAGGCCGGCCGGTCCGTGGCAGACCGCGCCGACCAAGCCGCCGGCGTTATAGACGCTGGCCACCAGATTCTGCAAGCCTTCGCTGTCCGGGAAGTCCCACATAGTGCCGTGGCCGCCCACGAGGTAGACGGCGTCGTACTGGTCGGGGTCAACGACGTCGACGCGGGCAGTGTTGTAGAGTCCGGCGCGCGTGGTCTCGTCCTCCGTGAAGGCGACCTGGATGGGATCTTCTGAGTCCACCTCGTCGCGCGGGGGCTGGCCGCCCTGGATGGAGGCGAAGTCGACGAAATGCCCGGAATCCTTGAAGACCTTCCAGGGATGTGCAGCCTCGGCCACGTTGTAGCCGGTCTTTTCTCCGGTATCGCCGATCTCGGAAACGCTGGTCAGTACCATGAGGATTTTCTTCATGAAGTGCTCCTTTCGTCCAACTTCCACCCTACGCCCAGCCCATTTCGGGCCCTCCTTCCCCGCCGTCTTTTGCCTGCCGGCAGGCCTGCCTGGCTCTTGACCATTGAGGCAACGCCCTAGAGCCTTGGGGCATGAGAACTCGATACCACTTGGGCCTCGCAGCCGCTGCAGGGTTGGCGCTCCTGTGCGGGTGCGCGATGCAGGGGGATCCGGCAAGTGGGACCCCGGCCAAGCCAACAACGATGGCCGCCTCAGGCTCGCCGTACAGTCTCTACACTCACTGCGGCATCCATGAAGCGCTCGTGCAGGGCACCTATTTCGTCGCAGACGAGGCGCTGGACGACGGCCACGGCAACCCGCCTGAAGGCTGGATGAACCCCTACCAGCCCGGCGCCATCACAGTGACCGGCCCAAAGGCCATCTTCCGCGATGACGCCGGCCACACGGTGACCTTCCATGCCCGCCCCGGCGCCACAGGTTTCCTCACCACCTGCTCCTAAAACGCAGGCACTGGCACCCGAAGCCAAAACGGACTAGTCGTCGCAGTTCTGCAGGACCCAGTTCTGAGCGCGCCAGATGACGTTGTAGAGGTTGTAGGGTGCGACATCAAAGGTGTCCCACTTCTGGCCGACGTGAGCGGTCCAGTCAGGAATGGCGCCACAGCAGACACGGTGTCCGAAGACATAGAACAGTGCATGTGGCAGAGCGCGCTTCATCATGGAATGCCTTTCCATTGTCGCCGGCCCCCGACTGGGGCTAGCGTAGCCGCGTGCTCATAGCGTCATCGTAGCGGACCTCGTCCTGGCTCCCCCAGAAACGCGCGGTTCCGTCGAGCGCTGCCAGCCGTTCACAGCTCCCCCTCGAGTTGCTCCATCTCCAGGCACGCGTCCTCGTAGGAAACGTCGCCGTTCCGGAATGCCCGCTCGAGTTCCTTGGCCCTGCGCCGTGAATGGGCCGTGCTCAGTGTTCCCGTGAGGCCAGCCTCAAGATAGTCGAACCTGGAGTGCGTGGGCTGCTGGTCGCGGGCGTGGTCGCTTGCCGGGACGTGCCGGCGGATTGTCGCGCGGAACCAGGCGCCAGGGTGCATGAGGCGATGCGCATAGGCTCTGGGGTCGACTAAGTACATGCTTCCATGGTTCATCTCCCTGCTGAGAAGAACATGAGTTTCCTCTGAGTGATCGGGACAATCGACTTTCCGGGGCCGTCACCGCCACCCTGGAGGCCCCGCTTCCTCGCGCCGGTAGGGTAAGCAGGCCCCGGCCTCCCGCCTCTACCCGCGGACGATCACGACGTCCAGGGTCCGGGGGCCGTGGACGCCTTCGACGCGTTCGAGTTCGATGTCGCTGGTGGCGCTCGGGCCGCTGATCCAAGTCTGCGGGCGGGTGCCGTCGAGCCGGCGGAGGGCCTCCGGCAGGATGGCGGTAATGTCCCCGGCCCGGACGATGCAGATGTGCCGGTCCGGGACGAGGCTGATGACCCGGCGCCCCTGGTCCGGTGCGGCATCGAGGATGATGGTGCCGGTTTCGGCGACGGCGACGGCGCTGCCGGTGACGACGGCGTCGATCCCGTCGAGCTCCTCGACGCTGAGCCGCTGCCCGGGGGCGTCGGTGACGCGGCGGCCGGAGCCGCCGTCGCGAGCGTCCGCCTCCACAAACAGGGACTCCGCGAGGCCGTGCGGCGCGGCGTAGCGGCCGGTGCCCTCGAGGAGGGCGGCGAGCCGCTGCGGCACCGCGGCGGCTTCCTCGATGAAGACGTTCGCCTTGTAGTCGAGGAGCCGGTCCGTCAGCAGTTCGATGAGCTCTTCCCCGCCCAGCCCGGAGGAGCGCCGGTAGTCGCGGGGCACCTCCGGTACCGCCGGGGCGTCCCGAAGGGCCGAGCGGATCCGGTCGAGTATTTCTGCGCGCGCGTTCACGGGGTCTCCTCTGTACCGGCTGATCCTGGGCCGGCGGACTCCGGGCCGGGGGCGTCAGCGCCGGCCGCCGGGGCTGCATCGGGTCCGGCGGCCCGGTGTTCCTTGTTCCACCATTGCCGGAAGGACTGCCCCGGCGGTGCCGGGATGTCCCGGCTCTGGGTCCAGCCGGCGGCGATGCCCGGCAGTTTGGTGATTTTCCGGTCCGGCCCAGCGGCGAGCCGGCCCAGCGGCAGCGCCTTCTCCATGAGGCCCAGGTTCTTTCCGGAGGACAGCCCCCAGGAGGCCGCCTTCATGCCGAGGTCCATCTGGCTAGGCATCGCCCTCTTCCTGCGGTTCTTGCCGCGCTTGCTGTCCACGTCCTCGCCGCGCAGGTGCACCAGGATGTCCGGAATGTTGATCTTCACCGGGCAGGCGTCGTAGCAGGCGCCACACAGGGACGAGGCGTAGGGCAGGGAATTGTTCTCCTCCGCCGTGATCCCGGTCAGCAGCGGCGACAGGATCGCGCCGATCGGTCCCGGGTAGGTGGATCCGTAGGCGTGCCCGCCGGTGCGTTCGTAGACGGGGCAGACGTTCATGCAGGCGCTGCAGCGGATGCAGTGCAGCGCGGAGCGGCCCATCTCGTCGGCCAGGGCGGCGCTGCGTCCGTTGTCCAGCAGGACCAGGTGGACGTTCTGCGGCCCGTCGTCGGGCGTGACGCCGGTCCACAGCGAGGTGTAGGGGTTCATCCGCTCGCCGGTGGAGGACCGCGGGAGCAGCTGCATGAACACTTCGAGGTCCTCCCAGCCCGGCAGCAGTTTTTCGACGCCCATGACGGTGATGAGCGTTTCCGGCAGCGTCAGGCACATGCGCCCGTTGCCTTCGGATTCGACGACGGCGAGGGTCCCGGCGTCCGCAAGGGCGAAGTTCGCGCCAGACACGGCCACCTTGGCGCTGAGGAACTTGCGGCGCAGGTGCGCCCGGGCGGCCGCGGCGAGGCGGGCCGGCTCGTTGGTGAGCTCCGGATCCACCCCCTCCATTTCGCGCAGGAAAATGTCCCGGACCTGGCTGCGGTTCTTGTGGATGGCCGGGACCAGGATGTGGCTGGGCTTGTCGTGGTCCAGCTGGACGATGAGCTCGGCGAGGTCGGTCTCGTAAGCCGCGATGCCCTGTTCTTCGAGGTATTCGTTGAGGCCGATCTCCTGGGTGGCCATGGACTTGACCTTGACTACCTCGGTGGCGCCCTGGTCCCGGATGAGGGCGGCGACAATGCTGTTGGCTTCGCCGGCGTCGCGGGCCCAGTGGATGGTCCCGCCGCGGGCGGTGAAGTTCGCCTCGAACTCTTCGAGCAGTTCCGGCAGCCGGGCCATGACGGATTCCTTGATCGCCCGGCCCGCCTCGCGCAGCTCCTCCCAGTCGGGGAGTTCGGACACGACGGCCAGCCGCTTGTCCCGGATGGTCCGGGTGGCGTGGCCGAGGTTGACCCGCAGCTGGGGGTTGCCGAGCTCGCGGCGGGCGGCTTTCGGGAAGGGCTCGTGTTCGTGCAGGTTGCCGATGCCGAAGACCGGCAGGGACGGCATCCCCAGGAATGTGCCGCTCATCGTGCGGTCCTTCCGGTGGTGAGGCGGACGTCGCCGGAGACGGCGGCGGGATTCTCGAGGGTGCTGGCCAGGATCTCGGCGAAGTGCATCGTGGTGACGCCGCTGCCCTGCCGGGACAGTCCGCCGCCGATGTGCATCAGGCAGGACGCGTCGCCGCCGGCGCAAAGGTCGGCGCCCGTGCCGCAGATGTTGGCGGTCTTGTCCGCCAGCATCGCCGAGGACACGTCCGCGTTCTTCATCGAGAAGGTGCCGCCGAAGCCGCAGCACTGGTCCGCCTCGGGCAGTTCGGCCAGTTCGATGCCGCCGACCGAGCGCAGCAGGTCCAGTTGGCGGTCGCCGAGCCGGAGCAGGCGCATGCCGTGGCAGCTGGGGTGGTAGGTGATCCGGTGCGGGAAGAACGAGCCCAGCTGTGCCGCTGCGTCGGTGACGCCCAGGACATCCACCAGGAGCTGGGAGAGCTCGTAGGTTTTGGCTCCGACGGCGGCGGCCCGGGCTTCCAGCCCGGCGTCCCCGCAGCGGCGGGCGACCATGGGGTGCTGGTGCTTCACGGAGGCGACGCAGGAGCCGGACGGTGCGACGGCGACGTCGTACTCATCTCCTTCGAACGCCTTCACATGGTTGGCGACGACGGGCAGCGCCTCCTTGAGGTAGCCGCTGTTGACGTGCATCTGCCCGCAGCAGGCCTGGCCGGCCGGGAAAATGACCTCATGGCCGAGGCGTTCCAGGATGGACACCGTGGCGCGGGCCGTGGCCGGGTACATGGCGTCAACGATGCACGTGGCGAAAAGCGCGATCCTCACTGGGTGCCTCCGCTGGTGACGGGGCTGGCGGCGGCCCGGGCTGAGGGCACGTACCCCGCCGGGTGCTGGGAGGCACGCACCACGGCGCGCAGCTCCCCCAGCCCGCCGCTGAGCACGCCGGCGGCGCGGGCCTGGACCAGGACGTTGCCCAGGGCCGTGGCTTCCACGGGTCCGGCGATCACGCGTTTGCCGGTGGCGTCGGCGGTGAGCTGGCATAGGAGCCGGTTCTGGGATCCGCCGCCCACAATGTGCACGACGCCGGCCCGGACGTCCGCGAGCCGTTCGGCGTCGGCGATGGTCCGGGCGTAGCCGGCGGCAAGGCTGTCCAGGATGCACCGCACGATGTGCGCGGGATGCTCCGGTAAGACAGCGCCGGTGTTGCGGACCGCGGCCCGGATCCGTTCGGGCATGTTGTCCGGGGCGATGAAATAGGGGTCGTCGGCGTTGATGACCGGGCCGCCGGGCGGAAGAGTCGCGGCCGCGTCGAGCAGTTCCACCAGTTCCGGCCGGTAGCCTTCGGCGGCCCAGGTGCGCTGGCATTCGCTGAGCAGCCAGAGGCCGCCGACGTTGCGCAGGTAGCGGATGGTGCCGTCCACGCCGCGTTCGTTGGTGAAGTTCGCGGTCCGGCTGGCCTCGGTCAGGACCGGGTGGGACAGTTCGACGCCGACCAGGGACCACGTGCCGGAGGAAACGTAGGCGAAATTCCCGGTAGCACCTCCCGCGCCAGCACCTCCGGCGTCCGCCGGTACGGCGGCGACGGCCGAGGCGGTGTCGTGCGAGCCGACGGCTACCACCGCGGTGGTTTCGGGAAGTCCCAGGCGTGCCGCGACGTCCTTGGTGAGGGTCCCGACGGTCTCGCCGGGCTGGATCAGCGGCGGAAACAGGTTCGTGGGGAGGTCCAGCGCGGTGAGGAACTCCGTGGCCCACTCCCCCGCGACGGCATCGAAGAGCCCGGTGGTGGAGGCGTTGGTGGCCTCGGTGCGGCGCTGGCCGGTGAGCAGGAACCCGATGAGGTCCGGGATGAGCAGCGCCTGCAGCCCCTCCAGCGCCGGCTCCGTGGCGAGCTGGTAGATCGTGTTGAACGGCAGGAACTGCAGCCCGGTGGTGGCGTAGAGCCGGGCCGGATCGAGTTTTTCGTGGACCCGGGAGATGGCGGCACGGGACCGGTCGTCGCGGTAGCTGAACGGCGCCGCGACCAGGTCACCGGCGTCGTTGACCAGCCCGTAGTCCACGGCCCAGGTGTCGATCCCGATGCTGGCGATGCTCTCGCCGCGGGCCGCGGCCGCGCGGGCGGCGGCCGCGAGCCCGGCGAGGACCTCGGCGAACAGCGCGTCGAAGTCCCAGCGGAGGCCGCCGTCGAGCTCCTTGACCCCGTTGGGGAACCGGTGCACGGTCTCCAGCTCGGCCCTCACCCCGCCGGGGCTGCCCGCGACCCGGCCCAGGATGACCCGGCCCGAGGACGCACCGATGTCGATTGCGGCAAAAGCCCTGCCGGCAACGACATTCCCGGCGTACAGGCCGCCGCTGGGTGCGGTATCCGCTGGTGGCGCCGTGTTCAGCGCAGGAAGGTTCATCCCAGGAAGGCTCATCGCAGGAAGGCCGCGGCCACGCCGGCGTCCACGGGGATGTGGAGCCCCGTGGTGTGGGAGAGCTCGCTGCCGGTGAGCACGGCGGCGGCGTTGGCCACGTTTTCGGGCAGCACTTCGCGCTTGAGCAGGGTGCGCTGGGCGTAGTACTTGCCCAGTTCCTCTTCCTGCACGCCGTAGACGGCGGCGCGCTTGGCGCCCCAGCCGCCGGCGAAGATCCCGGAGCCGCGGACCACGCCGTCGGGGTTGATGCCGTTGACCCGGATCCCGTACTCGCCCAGTTCCGCGGCGAGGAGCCTGACCTGGTGGGCCTGGTCTGCCTTGGTGGCGGAGTAGGCGATGTTGTTCGGGCCGGCGAACACGGAGTTCTTGGAGGAGATGTAGATGATGTCCCCGCCCATCTCCTGGCCGATCATCACCTGCGCGGCCGCCTTCGCCACCAGGAACGAGCCCTTGGCCATGACGTTGTGCTGCAGGTCCCAGTCCTTTTCCGTGGTTTCCAGCAGCGGCTTGGAGATGGAGAGCCCGGCGTTGTTGACCACCAGGTCCAGGCCGCCGAAGGCCAGGACGGCTTCCTGGATGGCGGCGGCGATCTGGGCTTCGTCGGTGACGTCGGCCTGGACCCCGATCGCGACGTCGGCGCCGCCGAGTTCCGCGGCCACGGCCCGGGCGTTGTCCAGGTTCAGGTCAGCGATGACCACGCACGCGCCGTCGGCGGCGAAGCGGGTGGCGATCGCCTTGCCGATGCCCGACGCCGCACCGGTCACCAGGGCGATCCGGCCAACATGGGATTTCGGCTTGGGCATCCGGGCCAGTTTGGCCTCTTCCAGGGCCCAGTATTCGATCCGGAACTTCTCGGCTTCCTCGATCGGGGCATAGGTGGAGACCGCCTCGGCGCCGCGCATGACGTTGACGGCGTTGAGGTAGAACTCCCCCGCCACCCGGGCGGTCTGCTTGTTCGCGCCGAAGGAGAACATGCCCACGCCGGGCACCAGCACAATCGCCGGGTCCGCGCCGCGCAGGGCGGGGCTGTCCGGGGTCGCGTGCCGGTCGTAATACCCCAGGTAGTCCTCGCGGTAGGCGGCGTGGAGTTCCTTCAGCCGGGCCACGGAGTCCTCAATCGGGGCGTCGGCGGGCAGGTCCAGGACCAGCGGCTTGACCTTGGTGCGCAGGAAGTGGTCCGGGCAGGACGTGCCCAGGGCCCCGAGCCGCGGATGTTCGGCGCTTTCCAGGAACGCCAGGACGGCGGGGTCGTCGCTGAAGTGCCCCAGTTGCGGCTTGTCGGTGGAGGCGAGTCCGCGGATCACGGGCGCGAGGGCGGCGGCCTTCGCGCGGCGCTCGGTTTCCGGGAGGGCGGCGTAGCCGGGCAGCTTGGGACCGAACGGTTCGTTCTTGCCGTGGTCCTTGATGTACTCCTCGGCCTGCTCGATGATCCACAGCGAGTTGGCTTCGGCTTCCTCGCTGGTGGCGCCCCAGGCGGTGATGCCGTGCCCGCCCAGGATGGTGCCGACGGCCTGCGGGTTGGCGTCCTTGATCGCGGCGATGTCCAGGCCCAGCTGGAAGCCGGGGCGACGCCACGGCACCCACGCCACCTTCTCGCCGAAGATCTCCTTGGTCAGGGCCTCGCCGTCGGCGGCCGTGGCAATGGCGATACCGGAGTCCGGGTGCAGGTGGTCCACGTGGGCGGCGTCGACCAGGCCATGCATGGCGGTATCGATCGACGGCGCGGCGCCGCCTTTGCCGTGCAGGCAGTAATCGAACGCGGCGACCATTTCGTCTTCACGCTCGACGCCGGGGTACACGTTCCTAAGCGCCTGCAGCCGGTCCAGCCGCAGCACGGCAAGGCCCTCGGCCTTCAGCGTGCCCAGGTCCCCGCCGGAGCCCTTGACCCACAGGAGCTCGACGTCCTCGCCGGTCACGGGGTCCTTTTCGGTACCCTTGGCGGAGGTGTTGCCGCCGGCGAAGTTGGTGTTCCGCTTGTCCGCGCCGAGGCGGTTGGAACGGGAGATCAGTTCTTCAACAGTCTTATTGGTCATTATTTAAGCGCCCCATCCGGCCTGGTGGCCGCCGACGCGGTCCTCGTTGATCTTCTTCTGGTAACCGCTGGCTTTGAAGGCGGCCATCGGGTCCGCGGGCAGGCCGCGGGATTCACGCCACTGCGCCAGCGCGGGGCGGACATCGGTGTAAAAGGCATCGTTGAAGATGCCGTTGGCGGCCAGGACGTCGCCGCTGCGCTGGGCCTCGGCCAGCGCATCGGTGTCGATCAGCAGGGCGCGGGCGGTCATTTCCTGGACATTGAGCACGGACCGGATCTGGCCCGGGATCTTTTCCTCCAGGTTGTGGCACTGGTCCAGCATCAGGGCGACGGCTGAATTCTCTCCTGCGGACTTGCCGAACCCGCCGCCGCGGATAACCTCGTGCATGATGCGGAAGAGCTGGAAGGGATCCGCCGCACCGACGATCAGGTCATCGTCCGCGTAGAAGCGGGAGTTGAAGTCGAAGGAGCCGAGCTTGCCCAGGCGCAGCAGCTGCATGACGATGAACTCGATGTTGGTGCCGGGGGCGTGGTGGCCGGTGTCGAGGCAGACAAAGGCTTTCTCGCCCAGGGCCAGGGTCTGGGCGTAGGAGGTACCCCAGTCCGGAACGTCGGTGTGGTAGAAAGCCGGCTCGAAGAACTTGTACTCCAGCACCAGGCGCTGCTCGTCGCCCAGGGCCGCGTAGATTTCCTGCAGCGACTCGGCCAGGCGGTCCTGCCGGCCGCGCATGTCGTCCTGGCCCGGGTAGTTGGTGCCGTCCGCGAGCCAGATCTTCAGATCCCGCGAGCCCGTGGCGTTCATGATCTCAAGGCACTCGAGGTGGTGGTCGATCGCGCGGCGGCGGACCGCAAGGTTCGAGGAGGTCAGGGAACCAAACTTGTACTCGTCGTCCTGGAAGGTGTTGGAGTTAATGGTGCCGAGTCCCATGCCGAGCTCCGCCGCGAACGCCTTCAGGGCCGCGTAATCATCCACCTTGTCCCAGGGGATGTGCAGCGCCACGGTGGGCGCGAGTCCGGTGAGTTCGTGGACCTTCGCGGCGTCGGCCAGCTTCTCGTGGACCGTGCGCGGGGTGCCGGGCGTGCCGAACACCTTGAAGCGGGTGCCGGAGTTACCGTAGGCCCAGGACGGGACCTCGATGGCGAGTTCCCCGAGGCGGCCCAGGGCCGTTTCTGTGGTGTTCATGGTTGTTCCTTCTGCGGTTGGTGGTTGTCCCCGGCGGCGTTGGCCGCGGACAACTGGTCCTCGAGATTGAAGATTTCGGTGAGCTGGAGGAAGCCTTGGTCCGGCGCTCCGGCGAGGTCGTCGAAGAAGCCGGCCATCTCGGCCTGCCAGTGGGCGTTGACGTCAGTGGCTGCCATCCGGGCCTGGGCTTCGGTCAGGCTGTCCGTTTCGAAGTAGCCGATCAGGAGCCCGTCGGGCCGGAGGAAGAGTGAGTAGTTGTTCCAGCCCGAGGCCTTCAGGGCCCGGAGCATCTCCGGCCAGACGGCCGCGTGCCGGCGGGTGTATTCCCCGATCAGCGCGGGCCTGACCTGGAGCTGGAAGCAGACGCGTTGCGTGCTCATGAGAGCACCACATGGCGGTGTTCGATGCCCAGCAGGGATGCGGCGGCCTTGATGTCGGCGGCGCGGTGGCCGACGCACAGGGCCCAGTGGTGGCCGATTCCGGTCTGGCTCCAGACGTCCACCCAGAGCCCGGGATCCCCGCCGAAGTCCACCCGGGAGGTCGTGTTGCCGATCTGCAGGAGCGGGCCGGGAACCACCTCGCCCTCGGAGGTGACGAACACGTAGCTTCCGTCCGGGTCCTGGCCGAGGCCGAAGGTGGTGACCGGGCCGTGGCGCACATCGAATTCGACCGAGACGCCCCAGCCGCGCTTGCCGTGGTAGATGCCGAGCCCGCGCAGGAGCGGGTCCTGGGCGGACACGGCCAGGTGGGCCGGGCCGTCGTGTCCCATTTCGACCACGTTGTCGAGGAAGTTCAGCGCCTGGATCTCGGTAAATGAGCCCCCGGCGCCGATCGCCTGGGCCGCCAGCATGGCGATGGAGGTCCGCAGCTCGAACTCGCCGGCCATCGGGATGCCCCGGGCCGTCAGGATGGAGGAGCCCAGGATCATCCCGGCGCCGAGCCGTTCGTGCTGTTCGCCGGCCAGTCCGCGGTGATAGTAGGCCACGGAGTCCAGGTCAAAGTCCTCCACAAGGCGGTCCAGGCCGACGGACACCTTCGCACCCCACGCGAAGTCGTCGTCGTTCACGGAGTCATCCACAACGAAAAGTTCGCGGGCGAGCCCGAGCCGTTCGGTCACCTCCGCCTCCGTGACGGCGTTGACCCGTTCGCGGAGGTCATCGAATTCCAGCACCTCCACGTGGGAGCCGAAGGTGGCGGACACGGTGGTGAGGTCGGTGGCGACATCCAGCATGCCCGGATAGAGGTGGCCCATGAGTCCGTGCCGGGCATTGCGGAGCCGGGCGCGGACGCCGGCGGCGTGCACCCACGCGGTGATCCGCTCCCAGGCGGACTCCTGCTTGAGGTGCCCCGAGACTGAGCGGAAGTCGATTCCGGCCCGGCGGAAGACGTTGGCGACCTCCGGCACCGGGCACTGGCCGCAGTAGGCCAGCCACTTGCCGGTGTCAAAGTTGGCGTGGTCCATCGCTTCGGTTGGCTGCAGGTCGATCACCAGGACGGGGGTTTTCGCGCGCTGGGCGATGGGCAGGACCATGGAGGACGTCAGGTACGTGGTGAGGAAGATGACGATGAGGTCGCAGTCGGCGACGCGCAGCTTTTCGCCGGCCGTCGCGGCTTCCTGCGCGTCAGAGATGAAGCCGGTGTCGATGACGTCGGCGTCGAGTCCCTGGAAGCGGCCGGTGACGTAGCGGACGGACTCCCGCAGCTGCGGCAGCAGCTCCGGAAACTGGGGCCAGTAGGCGCCGAGGCCGCCGGAGACCAGCCCGATGCGGGTGGGGCGGCGCCGATGCGGTTGCAGCAGCCGGTCTGCCGGTTGTTTCTGGTTCATGTGGGGGGCCTTCCGGCATGAAAAGGGGGATCTGGGGCTCCGGAACGTGGTTTCCGGGCACGGCTGTGGAGCAGGCGCCGTAGACCCGGTGCTGCGGCACCGGTGAAGCGGAACGGAGTGGGTGGAAGAGACGAGGTGCCGGGCGGGCTGTCGGCGGCCCGCCCGGCCGCTCGGGATGGGTCAGGAACGGATCAGAAGTTGTACTTGTCGATGTTCTCGGCGTTGAAGACCGTCGGCGGGCCGACGATCACCAGGCCGCCCTTTTCGACCTTGCGTTCGCCCAGTTCGCCCGCGGTGAAGGTATCCCCTTCGGCGCCGGTGATCTTGCCGTCCTTGAGGGCCTTGCCGGCGAACGCCGCCACGTAGCCGAGCTGCGCCGGATCCCAGAGGGCGAACTCCTTGACGGTGCCGTCCTTCACGAAGGGCCGCATTTCATTCGGCAGTCCGAGCCCGGTCAGCGCAACCTTGCCCTTGTACGCGGACGTTGAGAGGTACCGGGCGGTGGCGGCGATGCCCACTGTGGTGGGCGAGATGATGCCCTTCAGGTTCGGGTGGGCCTGCATGAGGCCCTGGGCTTCCTGGAAGGACTTGGTGTCGTTGTCATCGCCGTAGACCTTGGCCACCAGCTTGATGTCCTTGTACGCGGGGTTGGAGGCGAGCTCCTCCTCCATGTACTTGATCCACTCGTTCTGGTTGGTGGCGTTGGCGGTGGCGGACAGGATGGCGATCTCGCCTGTGCCGCCGATCTGCTCGGAAATCAGCTTGGTCTGGATCAGGGCAACGTCCTTGGCGACGACCTGGCTGATGAAGACGTCGCGGCAGTCGGGATTCGTATCCGAGTCGAACGCGACGATCTTGGCGCCGGCGGAACGGGCTTCGCCGAGGGCCGTGCAGACGGCGTCGGGGTCATTGGCGGCAATCGCGATGACGTTCGTGCCGGCCTGCGTCTCGGCGTTGATGAACGAAACCTGGCTGGAGGCGGAGGCTTCCAGCGGCCCGACGACCTGCGAGGAGGCGAATCCTGCCTCGGTGGCGCCCTTCTTGCCGCCGCCCAGGACAACGTCCGTGTACGGGTTGTTCAGCTGCTTGGGGATAAAGGTGATCTTCTGGTCCCCGCCGCCTGCCGAGGGGCTGCTGGTATCGGTCGAGGATGCAGAGCCGCTGTTGCAGGCTGTCAGCGCCAGTGCGGCCACGGCGGTGATGGCCACCATGCTTCCCAGTCGGCCGGTCCGGCCCTTGTTCTTGCGGTTCAACATCATTGTTCTTCCCTTTTCCTTCGTGCGGTCGGTACAGCCGGTCCCAGGCGGGCGCGGTTTGTTGTGGTGGGCAGATTTCAGGTGGCCTTGCGGGTGAAACTTCGGCGGACGCGGCGGGTGTGCCGCCATTGCCTGATGGCGGAGCCGATGCTCGGCGCCACCACTGAGAGGATCAGCAGCAGTCCGGTCACCGTGATGAGGACGACGTCGGACACCCGGGCCAGGCGGAGGGCGTAGTTGAGCGTGCCGATCAGCAGGACGCCGGCGATGACGCCGGGGATGGAGCCCTTGCCGCCGAAGATCGACACGCCGCCAAGCAGGACGGCGGCGATGACGGCCAGTTCCAGGCCGGAGGCGTTGTCGCTGCGGGCGCTGGTGTAGCGCAGCGTCCAGTAGATGCCGGCGAGAGCCGAAACGGCGCCGGACCCGACGTAGAGCCAGAACTTGCTGCGGGCGACGTTGATCCCCACGAAGCTGGCGGCTTCCTTGCTGTAGCCCATCGCATAGAGGCCGCGTCCGAACGGCGTGAAGTGCAGCAGCACGCCGAAGAAGACCATCACCACGACGACGCCGATCATCACCGTGGGGATGCCGGTGCCGCCGATTTTGGAGGTGAAGAAGGCGGTCAGCGCCTTGGGGAAGTTGGCCACGGCGTTGTCGCCGATGATGACCAGGGCCAGGCCGCGGAACAACGCCAGGGTGCCGATGGTGACCGCCAGGGAGGGCAGTCCGAGGACCGCGATCAGGAAGCCGTTGAACATGCCGGCGGCAATTCCTGCCAGCAGGCTGATTGCCAGGGCCAGCCAGATGTCCGTCCCGCCGGCCCAGAGGACGCCCATCAGGGCGCTGGTCAGGCCGGCGGTGCTGGCCACGGACAAGTCGATTTCGCCCGTGATGATGATCAGCGTCATCGGCATGGCAATCAGCAGGACCGGGATCACGTCCAGGAGCAGGAAGCCGGTGGTGACCGGCGAGGCGAAGCGCGGGATGGCGATGGCGGCGTAGATCAGGAAAGCAATCAGGGCGTAGATGGTGACCGCGTCACGGCCCATCAGGATCCGCGCGGCGCCGGTCCGGCCCTTCGGTTCGCTGGCCAGCGGCTTGGTGTTGTCAGCCACGGGAGCCGGCGCCGTGCTGGTGGTGGACGTTTCAGACATTGCGAGCCTCGCTAATCCGCAGTTTCTTGGCTGTGCGCAGACTGGCCACGCGGTCGATGATGATGGCGGTGAGGATCAGCACGCCGACGATCGCCTGCTGCCAGAACTTGTCCACCCGCAGGGCGGTCAGGGAGCTGGTGATGGTGGTCAGCAGGACGGCGCCGAGCGCGGCCCCGGTCACCGATCCGCTGCCGCCGAAGATGGCCACACCACCGACGACGGCGGCCGCCACCACGGTCAGTTCCATCCCGGTGCCGGTGGTGGCGCCGACGGAGTTGAAGCGGCTGGCGTAAAGCACACCGGCCAGGCCGGCGAGCGCGCCGTTGGCCAGGAACGCGAGGAACACGCGCTTGGAGACCTTGATGCCGAAGGCGGTGGCCGCGTCCGGGTCCGAGCCGATGGCGTACAGGTCACGGCCCGGGCGGGTGCCGGACATGTAGATGGCGACCGCAATCACGACGACGATGGCCAGCAGCGTGATGACGGGGAACCCCAGAAAGGTGTTCACCGAGAGGGCGCCGAACTCCTCCGGACGGTCGCCGGCGAAGTACTGCTTGCCGCCGGCCCAGGCATTGTTCAGGCCGCGGTACACGTAGAGCGTCCCGAGGGTGATGACCAGGGCGGGCACTTTGGCCAGGGTGACCAGGGCGCCGTTGACGGCGCCCAGCAGCGCCCCGAAGGCCATGCCGATCACAAAGACTGCGATGATCGGCACGTCGGGCATGGCCGAGAAAAGGGAGCCGGTGCCGAAGGCGACCAGCCCCAGCATGGAGCCGACGGAAAGGTCGATGTTCCTGGTGATGATCAGCAGGGTCTGCCCCACCGCCAGAATCATGATGATCGTGGCGTTGAGCAGCAGGTCCTTCACGCCCTGCGCGGTGAGGAACAGCGGGTTGATCAGGTAGGTGACGAGTACCAGCAGTGCCAGCGCGATCAGCACGGGGAGTTCGCGCATCCGCAGCAGCGAGGCGACGGCGCCCCGGGCGCCGGCGTCGGGTGCCGGCGTCGTTGCGTTCTTGTGGTCCAGAGCTGAGCTCACAGGGTTCCTCCTGCGGAAGACGTGGCGGCGTGCATGACCGATTCGGGGTTCGCGTCGGCACGGTCGAGTTCGGCGGTGATCCGGCCTTCGCGCATGACCAGGACGCGGTCCGCCATGCCGAGGACCTCGGGCAGTTCGGAGGAGATCATCAGGATCGCGATCCCGCGCCCGGCGAGGTCCGATATGAGCCGGTGGACCTCGCTCTTGGTGCCGACGTCGATGCCGCGGGTGGGCTCGTCGATGATCAGCAGCCGCGGGTCCGTGGCCAGCCACTTGGCGAGCACCACCTTTTGCTGGTTGCCGCCGGAGAGCGTGGAGACGGCGTACTCCTGCGAGCCGGTCTTGACCTGGAGCCGTTTGCTCCATTCCTGGGCCGCGCGCCGCTCGGCGCCCCCGTTGATCAGGCCCGCCGTCGTGTACTTGTTGCGCAGCGTGAGCGTGACGTTCCGGGCCACGGACAGGTCCATCACGAGGCCCTGCTTGCGGCGGTCCTCCGGCACGAACCCCATGCCGGCGGTGATGGCCACCTGGGGATTCCGCGGCCTGAGCTTGCGTCCGTCGAAGGTGATATCGCCGGCGTCGTAGGGATCGATGCCAAATACGGCACGGGCCACCTCGGTGCGGCCGGCGCCGACGAGGCCGGCCAAGGCAACGATTTCCCCGGCGCGGACCTCGAAGCTGATATCGCGGAACACCCCGGCGCGGCTGAGGCCGTCCACTTTCAGGACCACGTCGCCGATCTCGGCAGGCGTCTTGGGGAACAGGGCGCCAATGTCGCGGCCCACCATCTCGCGAACGATCTGCTCGACAGTGACGTCTGCCGTGCGGTGGGTGGAGATGTACCGGCCGTCCCGCATCACGGTGATGCGGTCGCACAGGTCAAAGACCTCGTCGAAACGGTGCGAAATGAAGAGGATGCCGGTCCCGCGGTCCCGGAGGCTCCGGGCCACGGAGAACAGCCGTTCCACCTCGACGCCACTGAGGGCTGCCGTGGGCTCGTCCATCACCAGGACTTTGGCGTCCAGCGAAATGGCCTTGGCGATTTCAATGATCTGCTGGTCCGCGATGGACAGGCCTTCGGCGATGCGGGTCGGGTCGATCGGAACGCCAAGGCGCTCGAACAGCTTGCGCGCCTCCCTGACCATGGTCGCTTTACTGATGAGCCCGAAGCGGCCCTTGGGCTGGCGGCCGATGAAAATGTTCTCCGCGACACTCAGGTCCGGGAAGAGCGTGGGTTCCTGGTAGATGACCGAGATTCCGGCGTCCTTGCTCTCGGCAACATTGCGGAACTGGACGCTCTGGCCTGCCACCTGGAAGTCGCCGGAATCGGGGTGGTGCAGGCCTGCGAGGATTTTCACCAGCGTGGACTTGCCGGCGCCGTTCTCGCCGACGAGTGCGTGGATTTCGCCAGCCTCGATGTGGATGGTGCCGTCGGCCAGGGCGACCACCGGGCCGAAGGTCTTGGCTGCGTGGGAGAGCGTGAGAACCGGAACTTGCTCCCCCTCAGCGGGGCCGGACCGGGAACTGTGTGTCTGCTGCATAAAATTGACCGCACCTTTGGGGCTTAGTGAACTGTGCCTAGTGAACACGCAATGAATCGTTTCATAACGAGTTGTGATTTGAATCATAAGGTCTTCAAATCAACACGTCAACTGACGTCAGGCATTCGCGACGCGGCTTTTGATTCGTTTCAATGAAAGGGTTCAAAGTGGACCCCGGACGGGTATCCTGAAGTGACTATTTTGCGTACGCGCCGCCTGGCCCCAAGGGCTGCGGCGTCCACCTTCAGGAGCACAGGAAATGGTTTCAGCGAGCGTCAAGGACGTCGCGGCACTGGCCGGCGTCTCGGTGGGGACGGTCTCCAATGTGCTGAACCGGCCGCAGAAGGTTTCCGCGGAAGTTACCCTGAGGGTCCAGTCCGCCATCGACAAGCTCGGCTTCGTCCGGAACGACGCCGCGCGCCAGTTGCGCGCGGGCATGAGCCACAGCATCGGCCTGGTGGTCCTGGACGCTGCCAACCCCTTCTTCTCGGATCTGGCCCGGGGCGCGGAGGACCGCGCCGCCGCGGAGAACTTCACCGTCCTCGTCGGCAACAGCAACGAGGACGAGGGCCGGGAATCCGCGTATCTGGACCTCTTTGAGCAGCAGCGCGTGCGGGGCGTGCTGCTGTCCCCGGTAGGAAATGTGATTCCCCGGTTGGAGCAGCTCCGGCGCCGGGGCATCCCGACAGTGCTCGTGGACCGGCAGACAGAGAACACGAGCTTCTCCTCGGTGGCCGTGGACGACCTGGCGGGCGGGGAGATGGCTGCGGCCCACCTGTTGTCGCTGGGCAGACGGCGGATCGCGTTTATCGGCGGCCCGGCAAGCATCCGGCAGGTAGCGGACCGTTTGGCAGGGGCGCGGAAGGCCATCGACGCCGTGGCGGGTGCAACGCTCGAGGTCATCGCCACGGAATCCCTGACCGTACTTTCGGGCAGGGCGGCCGGCGAGTCCATCCGTTCCCGGCCCGAAGCCGAACGCCCGGATGCGATCTTTGCAGCCAACGACCTGCTTGCCGTGGGTGCCATGCAGGGCCTGATGCTCATGGGCGGCGTCAAGGTGCCGCAGGAGATCGCCCTGATCGGCTACGACGACATCGAGTTCGCCGCCGCCGCCGTCGTGCCGCTGTCCTCCATCCGGCAGCCCAGCGCCCTCATCGGCTCCACCGCACTGGAACTGTTGCTCCGGGAGGCGGCAGCGGAGGACGGCTTTGCACCCACCCAGGTGGTCTTTCCGCCGGAATTGATAGTGAGGGCATCCACGCAGGGCTGAAACGCAGGGCTGAAAGGAGACCCCGATGGGCAGCACCGATTATGAGTTCCGGACCGTCTGGCGGGTGGCGGGTACGCCGGAGGAGGTCGCGGCCGTCCTGGGCGATGCCACAGCCCTGCCCCTGTGGTGGCCTTCCGTCTATCTCAGCGTCGAGTCCGTGGCCGGCGGCCCGGAGCCCGGGCCCGGCATTCCGCGCCCCACGCGTCTGCACACGACGGGCTGGCTGCCCTATACGCTCCGCTGGACCCTCACGGTTACGGAGCCAATCACCGGCCGCGGCTTCGCCCTCACCGCGGCAGGCGATCTGAACGGCACCGGCCGCTGGACCTTCGAGCCGGACGGGCCGGAAACGGTCATCACCTACGACTGGCGCGTCAGCGCCGCCAAGCCCCTGCTGCGGCGGCTGAGCTGGCTGCTGAAGCCGGCCTTCGCCGCCAACCACCGCTGGGCGATGGCCCGCGGCCAGGAGAGCCTCGCCCTGGAACTGCGCCGGCGCCGCGCGGCAGCGGGGGGCACCTCGGGGAGCAGCGCCGCCGGGGCGGCTGTTCCACCGCCGCCTCCGCCCACCTTTGCCTGGCTGACCCGGCGCACAGCACCCACGGATACGTACCCGGCCGCCTAACGTCCGGACTTCTGCCCGGGACCTCTGCCCTTGGACTTCGGCCCTGGACTTGTGCACAACAGTAGGTCGGTGTCTCATTCACTTGACCATTGAGACGGGAGGCCATTTCGCGGTTAGCTGGGTCACATCCTCGTTTCCCCGTGACCGTTCAGGACTCCTCATGACCTTGCAGAAAAACCGGCCTTCCAGCAGCGCCGCCCATTGGGACGACGTCGAGATCGGCGACGCCGTCCACCTCCACCGTGGCGGCCGCCTTGAGCACGCGGGCCTGGTCGATAACCGCACGCCCGACGGCGACGTCGTATGGGTGCTCTCCGACGGCGGGCACCGGCAGCTGTTCCACGTTGCCGACGGCTTTGAACTGAGCGTGGCAGACCCCGAAGGAGCTGGCCATGCTGGCAACTGACCGGCCAACGGTCCTGGCATGGCAGCCGGAAATCCTGTCGGGGTCCGCGGCCGGGACGGACCCCTGGGCCGCTTCCTGCCCCGA
The DNA here is from genome assembly GCF_056406175.1 of Arthrobacter sp. P1_D12. Lineage (NCBI taxonomy): Bacteria > Bacillati > Actinomycetota > Actinomycetes > Micrococcales > Micrococcaceae > Arthrobacter > Arthrobacter sp. P1_D12. The sequence goes on along the minus strand of NZ_JBFUAR010000012.1, from coordinate 97,949 downwards.
CGACTGCCACTACTGCTCGGGGCCCGAGACCGACTAGGGCAGCTGCTCGCCGGCTCCGGGAAAGAGCACGCGGCGCAGTTGACCTCGGCCGATGCCGGGAAATCACAATCCGGACATCAATCGGGCTCCGTCGCAGTGGCATCGTTGACTAAGGCAACGGCGGGGATAATGGTTGAGCCATGAGGTCTCAGCGAATGAAGCACGCACTGGTTGTGACAATGGCTGCCGCGGCGGCCCTCCTTCTCAGCGGCTGCGGGGGCAGCTCGACGCAGGCCCAGTCGGCCACGTCCCCGCCCAGCCCGTCTGCCACGGAAACAAGCCAGCCGCCGGCGACGTCTCCCGCCGCGCCGGAATCCTCTGCGGCCGCCGCACCGTCCGCCGCCAAGGCCGGCCCCGAGCTGTGCAAGGCCGCAAGCCTGACCGGCACCACCGACGCCACGGGCGGCGGCGCGGCCGGCAGCATCTACATGCAGCTGATCCTGACCAACTCCGGCACCGAACCGTGCCTGCTGAAGGGCTTCGCGGGCGTCTCCCTCACAGCTGGGGCCGACGGTGAGCCGATCGGCGCCGCCGCCACCCGCGACGACTCGGGCCCGGTTACCGACGTCACGCTTGCCCCGGGCAAGGCCGGCACAGCCACCCTGCGCTACACCCAGGCCGCCAACTACCCGGACTGCACCAAGACACCGGCGGCAGGATTCCGGGTCTACCCGCCCAACGACACCGCGTCGCTGTTCATCCCGCAGCAACTGGACGCCTGCACGAACACGGAGATCAACCTGCTGACCATCGGTGCCTTCCAGCCCAAGTAACACCCGTCCCCCGCGTCTCTGCTCCAGCGTGCCGGCGCTCCCGCCCGTCCGGGAGCATCTGGCCCCCGCGGGACCCGGCGGGCGCCACGATGGGGCCCGCCGCCCCATGATGGGGCCCGGCCAATAGTGTCGGCGGGTTAGGGCATGATGGAGGAATGAAGGGGCAGGAGCTCGCCGGCGGCACACTCGCGGCCGACGCCATGGACCGGTTCAGCCGGCCGACCCGGGACTGGTTCCTGGGCGCTTTTTCCGCGCCCACCCCGGCCCAGAACGGCGCCTGGAATGCCATCTCCTCCGGTGCGCACGCCCTCGTCGTCGCACCCACCGGCTCCGGCAAGACGCTCGCCGCGTTCCTCTGGGCGCTGGACCGGTTGCTCGTCTCCGCGCCCGCAGAGCCCGACGCCCTGCCCGGCCTGGACCCGGCGGCCAAGGGCGGGCGCCGGAAGCCTGCTCAAGGCAAGGCGCCAAAGCGCAAGACCCGCGTGCTGTATATTTCCCCGCTCAAGGCTCTCGGCGTCGACGTCGAACGCAACCTCCGCGCGCCGCTGATCGGCATCACGCAGACCGCCAAACGCCTGGACCTCCCGGCCCCGCTCATTACCGTGGGTGTCCGGTCCGGGGATACGACGGCGTCGGACCGCCGCTCGCTGCTCAGCCACCCGCCCGATATCCTCATCACCACCCCGGAATCGCTCTTCCTGATGCTGACGTCCAAGGCCCGCGAAACCCTCAGCGAGGTGGACACGATCATTGTCGACGAGGTCCACGCCGTCGCCGGCACCAAGCGCGGGGCGCATCTGGCGGTGTCGCTGGAACGGCTGGACGCGCTGCTGCCCAAGCCCGCCCAGCGGATCGGGCTGTCGGCCACCGTGGAACCCAAGGAGCTGGTGGCGCAGTTCCTCGCCGGCTCGGCGCCGGTGGAAATTGTCGCCCCTCCGTCACGGAAGAACTGGGACCTGACCGTCTCCGTCCCGGTGGAGGACATGTCCGATCTCCAGGGCGCCGCCGGGGCCTTCGACTCCGGTCCGGCCTCCGGGCTGCAGCCCCAGGCCTCCATCTGGCCGCATGTGGAGGAAAAGATCGTGGACCTGGTGCTCGCCAACCAGTCCACCATCGTGTTTGCGAACTCCCGCCGCCTCGCCGAACGGCTGACCGCCCGGCTCAACGAGATCTACGCCGAACGCCAGCTCCTGGCAGCCGGCGGCGGCTGGACAGACTTTGGCGCCGGGGCCCCGGACTTCGACGCCGTGCCGAATGACGTGCCGCGGGGCGTGCCGAGTCCAGTGCCGTCCGGCGGTGTGGGCGTGCCGTCCGGCGGTGCCGCCGCGCAGCCCACGTCCACCGCCACACCGGCCCACATGATGGCCCAGGCCGGGAGCACCGCCGGCGCCGATCCCGTGCTGGCCCGAGCCCACCACGGCTCCGTGTCCAAGGACCAGCGCGCCCTGATCGAGGATGACCTGAAATCCGGGCGGCTGCGCTGCGTCGTGGCCACGTCCTCACTCGAGCTCGGCATCGACATGGGTGCCGTGGACCTGGTGGTGCAGGTCGAGTCGCCGCCCTCCGTGGCCAGCGGCCTGCAGCGGGTGGGCCGCGCCGGCCACCAGGTCGGCGAAGTCTCCCAAGGCGTCCTGTTCCCGAAGCACCGGGCAGACCTGGTCCACACGGCCATCACCGTGGAGCGGATGCTCGCGGGCATGATCGAGCGGCTGAGCGTACCGGCCAACCCGCTGGACATCCTGGCCCAGCAGACGGTCGCCGCCACGGCCCTCGGTGCCATCGACGTGGAGGACTGGTTCAACACGGTCCGGCGGTCGGCGCCGTTCGCCTCGCTCCCCCGCTCCGCGTTCGAGGCCACCCTGGACCTCCTGGCCGGGCGCTACCCCTCGGACGAGTTCGCCGAACTGCGCCCCCGGGTCATCTGGGACCGGAATGCCGGGACCATCGAGGGCAGGCCCGGCGCGCAGCGGCTCGCCGTCACGTCCGGCGGCACCATCCCGGATCGCGGGCTGTTCGGCGTCTACATCATCGGCACCGAGGTCGAGGGCACGGGCGGTAGCGGCTCCTCCGGCGCCAGTGCGGACGGCAGGGCAGCCAGCCCGGCGGCCGCCGCGGCCAAGGGCGGGCGCCGGGTGGGCGAACTCGACGAGGAAATGGTCTACGAATCCCGGGTTGGCGACATCTTCGCCCTCGGCGCCACCAGCTGGAAGATCGAGGACATCACACACGACCGTGTCTTGGTCTCGCCGGCGTTCGGCCAGCCCGGCAAGCTCCCCTTCTGGAAGGGCGACTCCCTGGGCCGGCCGGTGGACCTGGGCCGCGCCCTCGGCGCGTTCATGCGCGAACTGGCGGCGTCCGACGTCGGGCCGGCCACCGAGCGGTGCAAGGCCAGCGGACTGGACGATTACGCCGCGAACAACCTGATCCAGTACCTCGCCGAACAACGGCTCGCCACCGAGGTGGTCCCCAGCGACACGACCCTGGTCGTCGAACGCTTCCACGACGAGCTCGGCGACTGGCGCGTGGTGCTGCACAGCCCCTTCGGCATGCCCGTGCACGCACCGTGGGCCCTGGCCGTGGGCCAGCGCCTGCAGCAGCGCTACGGGATGGACGGCTCGGCCATGGCCGCCGACGACGGCATCGTACTGCGCGTGCCCATGATGGAGGATGAGCCGCCGGGCGCCGAGTTGTTCCTGTTTGACCCGGAGGAAATCGAGCAGATCGTGACGGCCGAGGTCGGCGGGAGTGCCCTGTTCGCCTCCCGGTTTCGCGAGTGCGCGGCCCGCGCGTTGCTCCTGCCCCGGCAGAATCCCGGCAAGCGGCAGCCCTTGTGGCAGCAGCGGCAGCGTTCGGCGCAGCTGCTGGATGTTGCCAGGAAGTACCCGACGTTCCCGATTGTCCTCGAGACGGTCCGCGAGTGCTTGCAGGATGTCTACGACCTTCCGGCGCTGAAGGACATCGCCGCGTCGGTCGAGCGCCGCGAGCTCAGGATCGTCCAGACCACCACCCAGCAGCCCTCCCCGTTCGCGAAGTCCTTGCTCTTTGGCTACGTGGCCCAGTTCCTCTACGAAGGCGACTCCCCGCTGGCGGAGCGCCGGGCCGCCGCCCTGGCCCTCGATTCCACCCTGCTCAACGAGCTCATGGGCCGCGTGGAGCTGCGCGAACTGCTGGATGCGAAGGTCATCGAGGCCACCGAGCGCGAACTGCAGCGGCTGGCCCGCGACCGACAGGTGCGTGGGCTGGAGGGCGTCGCAGACCTCCTGCGCCTCCTCGGTCCGCTCTCGCCGGACGAGGTCGCCGCCCGACTGGAGCCGGTGGCGGGCCCAGCCCCGGGAAGCGAGGCTGCCGGGACCGCCGGGACCGGCCAAGGGGGCCTGCCTGTCGAAGGCCTGCCGGCTGAGCTAGCCGAAACCCCGGAGGTGCTGCCAGCCGAAAGCCCGGCGACGGAGGCCGACGCCGCCGCCCACCTCACGGCCCTGCAGCGTGCCAACCGAGCCATCAAGGTCAACATCGGCGGAGTCGAGCGCTTTGCGGCGGTCGAGGATGCCGCCCGGCTCCGGGATGCCCTCGGCGTGCCGCTGCCCATGGGCGTGCCGCTGGCCTTCATCGAGCCGGTCGCTGACCCTCTCGGCGACCTCGTATCGCGCTATGCCCGCACGCACGGGCCCTTCACCGCCGCCGAGGCCGCGGCGCGGCTGGGACTGGGCGTCGCCGTCGTCGGCACGGCGCTGAAGCGGCTGGCCGCGGACGGGCGCGTGGTGGAAGGAGAGTTCCGCCCGCACGCTGCGCCTCCGGCGGTCACCTCGGCCAGCACGGCAGCCGGCGGTGAAGAATCCGGGGTTGAGGGTTCCGGCGTGGAGGGATCCGGCGAGGAGGCGTTCCAGCCCACTGTTTTGCCTCTCCTTTTGCCTCCGGCCAATGTGAGCGAATGGTGCGACGCCGAGGTCCTCCGCAAGCTGCGCCGCCGTTCCCTCGCCGCGCTCCGCGCCGAAGTCGAGCCGGTGGACGCCGCCGCCTACGGCCGGTTCCTGCCCGCCTGGCAGAACGTGCGGACCCCGGGCGGCCGCGGGCAGTCGGCGCTCCGCGGCCTGGACGGCATTATCACGGCCATCGACCAGCTCTCCGGCGTGCCCATTCCGGCCTCGGCATGGGAGCCGCTTGTCCTGGCCAGCCGCGTCTCCAACTACCAGCCGGCCATGCTGGACGAGCTCATGGCCGCCGGCGAGGTCCTCTGGTCCGGTGCCGGCTCGCTGCCGGGCAACGACGGCTGGGTGAGCCTGCACCTCGCCGATTCGGCCGAACTGACGCTGAACCCGTCCATCGACTTCGAACCCGGCGACGCGCAGCGACGGCTCCTCGAGCACCTGCAGAACAACGGCGGCGGCTACTTCTTCCGGCAGCTGACCGAGGTTGCCGGCGGCATGGATTCGGTGCTCAGCGACCAGGACGTGGTGGCCGCGCTCTGGGATCTCGCCTGGGCGGGCCGGATTACCGGCGACACGTTCGCCCCCGTCAGGGCCCTGATCGCCGGCGGCCACACCGCGCACCGGCAGGTGGGGCGCGCCCCGCGGGCCCGCGCGCCGCGGCTCAGCCGGCTCGGACGGGCCCACGGCACCGGCCTGCTCGGATCACCGGGACTCACCGGCGGCCGGTACGGATCCGTGACCGGCACCGCGCCCGCTCCCCCGCTCGCCGCGGGACGCTGGTCCGCGCTGCCCTCCCCCGAGCTCGATCCCACCATCCATGCGCGCGCCACCGCGGAGCTCCTGCTGGACCGCTACGGCGTGGTCACCCGCGGCTCGGTCATGGCAGAAAACATCCTCGGCGGCTTCGGCCTCATGTACAAGGTCCTGGCCCGGCTCGAGGAAGCCGGACGCTGCCGCCGCGGCTACTTCATCGAACACCTCGGTGCGGCCCAGTTCGCCGTCCCCGCCACGGTGGACCGGCTGCGGTCCTACGTCGAGGACGCCGAACTGCACAAGGCCGAACCGGTGGCCCTGGCCCTCGCCGCGACCGACCCTGCCAACCCGTACGGCGCCGCGCTGCCATGGCCCGCGCTCAACGTCGACGCCGGCACCGGCCACCGCCCGGGCCGGAAGGCCGGCGCCCTCGTGGTCCTGGTCGACGGCGCCCTGGCGCTGTACGTCGAGCGCGGCGGCAAGACCCTGCTCGCGTTCAGCGACGACCCCGACGTTCTGGCCGCGGCCGGCACGGCCCTGGTGGGTGTGGTGACCCGAGGCGCGGTGGACAAGCTGATCATGGAAAAGGTCAACGGCCACGGCATCCTGGACACCCCGGTGGCGGCCGCCCTCGCCCACGCCGGGGCCTATTCCACCCCCAAGGGACTGAGGATCCGTGCCTGAGGGCGATTCGGTCTTCCGCGCCGCCGCGCAGCTGCACGCAGCCCTGGCCGGGAAGGAACTGGTCTCCTCCGACTTCCGGGTTCCGCGCTTCGCCACCCTCAAGCTCGGCGGCTGGACCGTGGCCGAGGTGGTGCCCCGCGGCAAGCACCTGCTGATGCGCGTCCAGGGCCCGACGCCCAGAGACCGGCTCACCATCCATTCGCACCTGAAGATGGAGGGCAGCTGGCAGGTCTACCCGCCCGGGGGCCGCTGGCGGAAGCCCGGCTTCACGGCCCGCTGCGTACTGCGGACCGCCACGGCCGACGCCGTCGGGTTCTCCCTGGGCATCCTTGAGGTGGTCCGGACCGACCAGGAGGACACCATCGTGGGGCACCTCGGCCCGGACCTGCTGGGCCCGGACTGGGACGCGGCCGAGGCCGAACACCGGCTGCTCGCAGCCCCGGACGTACCGATCGGCGTCGCCCTGCTGGACCAGAGCAAGCTGGCGGGGATCGGAAACATCTACCGGTGCGAGGCCTGCTTCCTCGCGGGCGTCCACCCGGCGGCGCCCGTCTCGGCAGTGCCGGACCTTCCCGCCATCATCACCGATGCCCAGGTCCTGCTCTCCGCCAACCTCGGGCCGGGCCGGCGGACCACCGTCCTGAACGCCCGCGGCGTGCCGGTGGGCCGCACCGCCGGGCGTCCCGGCTACTGGGTTTACCGGCGCGAGCACCAGCCGTGCCTCAAATGCGGCACTCCGATCCGCCGCGGCGTCCTGGGCAAGGAGAACGGCGCCGGCACTGTCACCGAGGAACGGGACATCTACTACTGCCCCACCTGCCAGCCCCTGCCGGGCACCGGATCAGAAGGCGCCGGCTGACGGGGCCCACGGGAACTAACCCGCGTGAATCCATCGGCGGGAATCAATCGGCCGGGCCGCTGCCCGCCGCCACCGGGACCGCCACAGGTACCGCCGCCGCAGGAACTGCCGTCCCGGCTACGGCGGCTTCCGCTTCAGTTCCGGCCGCTTCAGTTCCTGCCGCCGGGACCGGACGCGCTTCCGGAACGGTGAACCGCGGCAGCAGCAACTGCACCAGGGGGCCAATGGCCAGCGCGTACAGCACCGTGCCCACACCAACCGAGCCGCCCAGCAGCCAGCCCGCGCCAAGAACCAGCACTTCAATGCCGGTGCGGCACACCCGGACCGGCCAGCCCGTCCGCCGGGCGAGGCCCGTCATGAGCCCGTCCCGTGCGCCCGGGCCCAGGCGGGCGCCGATGTAGCAGGCGGAGGCGACGCCGTTGAGCAGCACGGCCCCGACGAGCAGGCAGATCTGGCCGCCCAGATGCGAAAACTGTGGAATCAGGGCCAGCCCGATGTCCGCGAAGACCCCCACCAGCACCGCGTTGCACAGGGTTCCGACGCCGGGCCATTGCCGGAGCGGGATCCACAGCAGCAGCACCAGGAAGCTGACAACAACCACCACCGTCCCAAGGCTGAGCCCGGACCTGGCCGCCAGCCCCTGGTGGAGCACGTCCCACGGCGCCGTGCCGAGGCTGGCGCGAATGACCATGGCGAGGGAAATGCCGTAAAGAGCGAGGCCGATCAGGAGCTGGAGGAGTCTGCGGGTCAACATGGTCTCCATCCTCCACGAAAACTGGCCTTGCAATCCATAGCCAGTTTGAAATACTGGCTCTATGTCCGTCTCTTTGACTCCGGGGTCGCTGGCCCGCCTGCTGGGCGAGTGGAACGTCGGCGCCGCCCCCGCTTACCGCGAGCTGGCCGACGTCGTCCGCCTGCTCATCCTCGACGGCCGCGTCGCCCTGGACGTCGCCCTGCCGAGCGAGCGCTCGCTGGCAGCGGCCCTTGGCATCAGCCGCACCACGGTGACGGCGGCCTACGCCCTGCTGCGAGAGCAGGGTTTCCTCAGCAGCGGCCAGGGCAGCCGGAGCAGGAGCTGCATCCCGAGCCAGGGGCCCTTGCATGCCGGCGGCCACGACGGAGCCCTGCGGCTGAGTGGCGCGCCCGGCCTGGCGGTGCCGGACGGGATCCTGGACCTGGCTTACGCCTCCCTGCCCGCCAGCGGCGAAGTGGTGCACCGGGCCTTTGCCGCGGCCCTGACCGAATTGCCGGCCCTGCTGCCAGGCTTCGGCTATGACGCCCTGGGCGTGGGCCCGCTCCGGGAAGCCATTGCGGCCCGGTACACCGCCGCCGGGGTCCCGACAACGGCCGCGCAGGTCCTGGTCACCTCCGGCGCCCAGCACGCGCTGAACATTGTGCTCCGCACATTGGCCGGGCGGTCCGGGACCAAGGTGCTGGTGGAGCATCCGAGCTACCCGAACGCCCTCGACGCGATCCGGGCTGCGGGCTGCCGCCCGGTCCCGGTGGCCATGCCTGCCGCGGCCCCCGGCGGCGCACGCCCCAGCGGCAGAGTCCACGGCGGCCGGGTCCACAGCGCAGGCGGCAACGGCCTTGCCCACAACGGTCTTGCCCCGATCGGCGCAGGCGGCTGGGACATCGAGGCCATGGAAACGGCGCTGCTCCAGCAGCGGCCCGCGATGGCGTACGTGGTGCCGGACTTCCACAACCCCACCGGCCGGCTGATGCCCGATTCCCAGCGGCGCCGGCTCGTGAAGGCGGCCGCGGCGTCGGGCACTGTGCTGGTGGTGGACGAGACGCTGCGGGAGTTGAACCTCGACGGCGCCGCCTCGACCCCCATGGCCGCTTTCAGCCCGGCGGTGGTCTCCCTCGGTTCCCTCAGCAAGTCGCACTGGGCAGGGCTGCGCACCGGCTGGATCCGCGCCAGCGAGCCCCTCATCCAGCGCTTCGCCGCCGCCCGCACCACCCTGGACCTGGGCGGGCCGGTGGTGGAGCAGCTCGCCGGGGCGCATCTGGTCAACGCCATGACAGAGCCGCTCCCCGACAGGCTTTCCGCGCTGCGCGAGAACCGGGACACACTGGTGGAACTGATTCGGGAGCACCTGCCGGGCTGGGAGCCCGAATGGCCCGACGGCGGCCTGTCCGTCTGGTGCCGACTCCCGGCGCCGATCAGCACGGCACTGGCGGTTCTGGCCCCCGACGTCGGAATCCGGCTCGCCGCCGGACCCCGGTTCGGCGTCGGCGGCGCGTTTGAGCAGTACTTGCGGTTGCCGTTCACGCTGCCACCGGAGCAGCTGGAGACGGCCGTGCTGGCATTGCGTTCGGCGCAGGACCGGATGGAGGCCTCCCCGCAGCTGCGGCGCAACCGGTGGCGGTAAACTACCTATGGGGCGGTACATTTCCGGGTACTTCGGCCCGTTCCCGGCGAACTCGAACGTTCAGGGCATCGCCAGGCAGGATGCGCGTCGCGGGATCAGGCGTAGACCTTCGTCAGGAACCCGGTCCAGGCTTGGGCCGTCGCCCCGGCGTCCCCGCTGCCGCTGAAGTCGTGCACGGTCATGCCCACCGGCGCGCCGAACGCGTTGCGCCCGAAGAAGCGGTACATCGTATCCGCGGTCCGCAGGCCGAGGAAGTTCTCGTTGGCGAAGTCGATCTCGCCGGCCAGCGGCCCTACGCCGTCGAGCTCCAGTTCCACCGTCTCCCCCGGAGCGGCAGTGTCGACGCCGAGGGCCCGCTTGAGCCGGTCGAAGCCGTCCGGGGTCTGCGACGCGGCGGGTGCCTGGATGTCTGTGAAGACCACGGGCTTGCCGTCGAAGTACTTCAGGTACTGGCCCAGGGTGTGCAGATAGAACGCCGTGTGCTTGCTGGCGCCGTCATACTGCTCATCCCAGTTGTCCGCAAAGATGCCGCTGTGCACGTAGTGCAGCCGGGTCTGGCCACCGTCGAGCGGTTCCAGGACGTGCTCCAGCTGGTTGAACCAGCCATCCGGACCGTCCATCCGGGACACCAGATGGGAGGGGTATTCGTCCACGGTCCGGACCGCCGGCCATTGGTCTGTGGGGAACATCCATGCCGGGGTGTCCTTGGTGACGGCCTCCCACACCCGCTCAGGGGTACCGGGCAGTTCGGTGTCGTAGACGATTTCGAATTTCCGTTGGTCAGTCATTGTCCTGCTCCTTGGCTTGTGGGTTTGTTTGTGGGGTTGCTGTTTGTGGGGTTGCTTTTTGTGGGTCTGCGTGCGCTGCCTTCGGCTGCGGCGACTTGAGCGCCGGGTGCAGCGCGACAACCAGCCGGTGCTTGCGTCCCTCCGGCCGGCGACCTGCCTGGGAACCTGCCCGCGGATCTGCCGGGGAACCTGAGGGGAGGTCACCGCCGTCGTGGTACTTGTCCACGAGCCGGGTCACGGCGACGCCGAGCTCCTCGGCGAAGGCCGCCCGGTCCGCCGCCGAACGGAAGGTGATCTCGCCGTCGATGGCAAAGGTGGCGAGTTTCTGCCGGGCCGCGGCCGCCCCGGCGATCAGCTGCCCCATCTCCTGGACCATGCGGGCAGCGAGTGCCAGCAGCCAGAAGGCGGAAAAGCGGTCCGAGAACCGGTGCGGGTCCGGCGCCACCGAGGCCAGCGCCGCCGGCGAAATCAGGTACGACGCCGCCGTCGCCCGCAGGATGCGTTCGGTCACGTTGCCGCGCCGCCGCTCCTCGACGAGCTCGACGAGCCCATGCCGCTCGAGCGCCTTGAGGTGGTAGTTCACCTTCTGCCGCGGCAGGCCCACCTTCGCGGCGAGCTGCGTCGCAGATCCGGGCTCGGCCAGCTCGCGCAGGATCCGCGTCCGGATCGGGTCCAGCGAGGCCTCCGCCGCGGCCGGATCCTCAATTACTCCGATGTCCAACATGCTTCCAGTCTGCCCCCCGACAATTTTATTTGTCAAGAACTTTTTTCTCGTCGGCGCTCGCGTGCGGGCAGCGGCGCATGGCGAGTTCGCCGGAAGCATCCGAGGTCGCCGGACCTTTCCGGCGACCTGGCCCTGGTCCGGCGAACTGGAGCACGGGCCGCCGGCGGGAGAGGACGGCGGGCGGGCGGGGAGGCGAGGGACATGGACGCGGCAGCGCGCAGGGCGTGACGGGCACAGGGCGGCGGCGCATCGCGAGTTCGCCGGAAGCGTCCGAGGTCGCGGTGTGTTTCCGGCGACCTGGCACGGGTTCGGCGAACTGGAGCACGGGCCCCGCGGGAGAGGACGGCGGGTAGGCGAGGGACACGGACGGCGGCAGCGCGCGGGGCGTGACGGGCACAACTCGGCGGCGCATCGCGAGTTCGCCGGAAGCGTACGAGGTCGCCGTATGTTTCCGGCGACCTCGTAGGTATCCGGCGAACTGGAACTCGCGGGGCGGCGCAGACCCGGTCGCGGCGGCGGGGCTCGGACGAACTGGGGCCGGCCCGGGCGGGGCAGCGGTACTGAGTCGCGGCCGCGGGGGGCTAGCACCGCGCGGGGGCGCGGTAGGCCGGGCCCGTAGAATGGTCGGGTGATGCAATCCCCCCTCCCCGTGCGCGACGGCGTCAACGCGACGCGTCTGCGCCTGCCGGACGAGGGCCCCTGGGAGACCGCGATGGACTACATGATGCACCGCTGGGGGCACATCGATCCGCAGGGCATCGAGGACCGGTTCGACGCCGGCGAGATCGTCGGCGAGGCGGGGATCGCCCTGGACCGCAGCACGCCGATGCAGGACCACACGTTCATCTGGTACTACCGGACCCTGCCGCCGGAGACCCGGATCCCGGTGGAGCTGAACATTCTGCACCAGGACGATCACCTGCTGGTGGTGGACAAGCCGCACTTTCTGCCCACCACCCCCGGCGGGACGTACATCCAGGAATCGGCCCTGGTCCGGCTCCGGAACCAGCTCGGCCTCCCGGACCTGATTCCCATGCACCGCCTGGACCGCATGACCGCCGGCATCCTGTTGCTCTCCACGAACCCCGAGACCCGGGGCAAATACCAGGTGCTCTTCGAAAAGCGCCAGGTCCAGAAGGAATACGAGTGTGTGTCCGCCGCAGAGCCCGCACCGGGCCATCCCGCGGTGGACTTCCCTGTGGTGGTGCGGAACCGGATGACCAAGTCCCGCAGCTACCTGCTGGCCGAGGTTGTCGACGGCGAACCCAATGCGGAAACCCGGATCGAGCGGCTGCGCACGTTTGACGCTTCCGGCGCACCCGACGGCGCACCCGACGCCGACGGCGGCCCGCACCGCCGCGCACTGTACCGGCTGGAGCCGCACTCCGGGAAGACCCACCAGCTCCGCGTGCACATGGCCTCATTGGGCCTCGGGATCGTCAACGATGCGTTCTACCCGCAACTGCTGGACAAGGCTCCGGACAATTACGCCAAGCCGCTGCAGCTCCTGGCCCGCGGGATCCGCTTCGTGGACCCCATCTCCGGGAGCCCGGTGGAATACCGCAGCAGACTGGAACTCAGCGAGGCACGCTAGCGGCTGGAAGTGCGGTACCTTGTGCCCATGGACTTCGGAAATGCGGACAGCTGGGGCGCCGCGATCTATTTCTGGATCTTCCCCTTCGTGATCGGCGATGCGATTTTCCCGCCCGTCCCCTCGGAAATGCTGGTCATCACCGGCGGCGCTCTGTCCGCGGAGGGCCACATCAACGCGTTCCTCGTGGTGCTCCTCGCCGCGGTGTCCTCATGGCTTGGTGACCTTCTCGTCTTCCAGCTGTTCAAACGGCGGCTAAGCCACGTGCTCGACCGCTGGAAATGGGGTCTCCGGTTCCACGCGGCCGTCCACGCGGCGATCGCGAAAGCCGGCCGGTCCTCCACCTACGGCGCGATCATCGGCCTCCGCTTCATCCCCGGCGGGCGGCTGGCCACGACGGCCGCGGCGGGCATCGCCAACGTCTCCACCCGCGGGTTCAGCCTCTGCGCGGCCCTCGGCGGCCTGCTCTGGGCAGCCTGGTCCGTGGCACTGGGCTATTTCATGGGCTCCGCCACCGGGCTGCCCTTCTGGGCGAGCTCCCTGATCGGCGTCGGCGTCGGGCTTCTGGTCGGAGCGGTCGTGGGCGTGATCGTGACGCGGCGCCGGGGCAACCCCTCCCCCGTGGAGTCCGCCGTGGTTGACCCGGACGAGGAACTGGACTTTTAGACGGGCGCCCAGCGGCCGCGGCTGCGGCGCAGCACGGTCAGCGCGCCGGTGAGCGCAACGCGTTCGACGGCGTCGCGCATCATGGCTGCCGACTCCAGCGCCTGGCTGTTTTCGGCGCTGTAGGCGGTGGCTTCGACCAGGAAGCGCAGGTTCAGCTGCGGTACGCCGCCGGCGAGCTCAAGCTGGTGCGATTCGACGTGGTGCCGCGTCCCAAGCGCCTCGATGGCCGCGGCCATGACGGCTTCGGGAGCGGTGCCCGGCTTGAGCCCGGTGATCTTCAGTCTGGTCTGGAACGACGGCATGGAACAACCCTAGCCGCGCCGCCACGCTCCCTCACCTTCCGCACCCAAAACCCCAACGCTCCCTCACCGGGAGAGGGAGCGTCCAGGGAATAACCGCAGGACCTGAGGGAGCGTCCAGGGAATAACCGCAGGACCTGAGGGAGCGTCGGGAGGGGGCTACCCGGTGTTGCGCAGCCCGGCGGCGACTCCGTTGACCGTGATCAGCATGGCCCGCTGGAGCCGTTCGTCGATCTCGGCCCCGGTCATGCCCTCCGCGGCCTCGGCCCGGACGCGGCGCAGCAGTTCCACCTGCAGGTAGCTGATGGGGTCGAGGTACTGGTCCCGGATCTCGAGGGAGCGCTTCAGGGTGGGCTGGGCATCGAGAATTACGTGCTCGCCGGTAAGGTTCTGGATCTCCTCGACCGTGAGATCATATTCGGCCCGGATGGCACGGAACAGGTGGTGCAGTTCCGCCGGCACCAGGGTGGAGACGTAGTAGCCGGCAATGTCCATGTCCGTCTTCGCCAGGGTCATCTCAACATTGGAGAGCACCGAGCGGAAGAAGTGCCAGCCCTCGATCATCTCCTTGAGCTGGGCCGAGTTACCGGCCTCGCGGGCGGCTTTGAGGCCGGAGCCCACACCGAACCAGCCCGGCACGATCTGCCGCGACTGTGTCCAGCCGAACACCCACGGGATGGCGCGGAGACCCTCCAGCCCGGCGCCGGAGTCGGGGCGCTTGGACGGACGGGATCCGATGTTGAGGGATCCCAGCTGCTCCACCGGGGTGGAGGCCATGAAGTAGGCGGGCAGATCGGGGTCATCAATCAGCGTGCGGTAGCGCGCAAACGCGGCGTCGGAGACGGTTTCCATGACGTGGCCGTAGCGCACACGCTGGTCCTCCGAGGTGCGCGGGGTGCGGTGCAGGGCCGAGCCCTGCAGCACCGCGGCCAGGGAGAGCTCGAGGTTTTCGCGGGCCAGCTCCGGCAGGGAGTACTTGTCCGAGATGACCTCGCCCTGCTCGGTGAACTTGATCTCGCCCTCGAGCACGCCGTTGGGCTGGGCCATGATGGCATCATAGGTCGGCCCGCCGCCGCGGCCCACCGAGCCGCCGCGGCCGTGGAAAAGGCGCACGCGGACGCCGTGCTTGGCGGCCACGTCGCGGAGCTTGCGCTGGGTCTTGTAGATTTCCCACTGGCTCGTCATGACGCCGGATTCCTTGTTGGAGTCCGAGTAGCCGAGCATGATTTCCTGCACGTCGCCGCGGAGCCGGACGAGTTCGCGGTAGGACGAATCGGAGAGCAGCCGGTCCACGATTTCGGCCGAGGCGCGGAGTTCGTCGACGGTCTCCAGCAGCGGCGCGAAGCCGATCTTGGCGTAGGGCGCCTCGCCGAACAGGCTGACCAGGCCGGCCTCGCGGGCCAGCACGGCGGCGGCCAGGACGTCGTCTGCGCCGCGGGTCATGGAGATGATGTACGTCTCGATCACGTCGGGGCCGTACGTGCGCAGGGCGCGGCGGATCTCCCGGAAGACGTCGTAGGTGCCGTCGGCGACGCCGTCGAGCTTGATCGGGTGGCCGGAGAGCGGGCGCCGGGACGCAAGTTCGGAGCCCAGTACCTCGAGCCGCTCGGCGCGGCTGAGTTCCGCGTACCGGACACCGGGCCCGCCAAGGCGGTCCATGAGCTGCCCGACGGCGTCATGGTGGTGGTCGGCGTGCTCGCGGATGTCGAGGGTGGCCAGGTGCAGGCCGAAGGAGGCGATGGCGCGGCGGACCCGGGACAGGGCGCCGTCGGCGGCGAGGGCCGCGTGGTGGTTCCGCAGCGACCGTTCGAGCAGGCCGAGCTCGGCGAGGAGCTCCGCGGTGGCGGTGTAGTCGCGGCCGGGCTCGTGCGCGGATCCGGCCGCGACCCGGCGGCCGGTGTTGATCAGCTTGGCCTTGATGCAGGTGAGTTTGAGCCGGTAGGGCTCCTGAGCGTTCAGCTCGAGCACGCGGCGGTCCAGGCCAGGCAGGTTCCCCAGGTCGACGTCGATCGAGTCCAGGAGCTCCTGGTCCGCCCCGGCCAGCGCGGTCGAGTTGGACAGGATGGAGATGAGCCCGTCGATCAGGCCGATGCTGATCCGCACGGCGTGCTGGTTCTGGATCTGGAGGATTTCGCGGGTGACGGCGGCCGTGACGTTGGGATTTCCGTCGCGGTCCCCGCCGATCCAGGAGCCGAAGCGGATCGGGGCCTTCTGTGGCGGCAGCGTGACTCCGTGCTCGGCAAGCAGCTCGGAGAGGTCCGAGAGCATTTCCGGCATGGCGTCGCTGAGGATGCCGGTGAGGTAATAGATGGCGTTCCGGGCCTCGTCCACGGGGGTGGGCCGGACCTGACGGAGCTCGTCCGTCTGCCACATCTGGTCGATCACTTCGGACAGGTGGCGGTCCTGGCGGCGGCGCGCGGAGGTGCCCTCCGCCGTGGATTCGGACAGGATGTCCGAGAGCCGGCGGATTTTGTCCAGCACGGAGCGGCGGGAGGCCTCGGTGGGGTGTGCGGTGAAGATGGGGCGGACGTCGAGTTCGTTGACGACTTCCTGCAGCACGGAGTTGCCCGCCTGGTCCGCGATCTCCTCCACGGCTTTGGCGAGCCAGCCGTCCTTCTCCTGCCGGGTGCGCAGCCCGCGGACCCGGTGGACCTGCTCGGCGGCGTTCGCCAGGTGGAAATAGAACGCGAAGGCGCGGACCAGGTCGGTGGCCTGCTCCAGCGGCAGGGAACCGAGCAGTTCGCGGACCTGGGCGACGACGTCGTACGAGCTCCACGGCCCGGTAGCGTCAGCGCCGCCGCGGGCGGCTTCCTTGGATTCCTTGGTCAGCAGGCGCACCTGCTCCACCAGATCCAGCAGTTCGGGGCCGTGTTGGCGGACCAGGGATTCGCCGAGGAGGGTGGAGACCCGGCGGACATCAGCCCGGAGTTCGGCGGCAAGATCGGTGTCGGAATGCATTGCAGTGTCTGCCATGGAAACTATCTTTCGAGGGTTCGACTTGGCTCGTACACTGCGCTGGATACTGTGAGCCCGATTACTTCTTCCCATGGGATGTTACCCGCAGGCACTCCCTGCTGGAATTCCGTCTCAGATAGTGTCACGCCCCGCCGCGCCGGCCCGACGCCCCTCCCCCACGGACCCCCCGGGACCCCAACCAGTTCGCAACAGGGGCCGTTCTGAGCTCCCGGAACGGCCCCTGCTGCGGGCTTGGCGGGTGAAGGGGTTAGCGCGCGATCTTGAAGTTGAACTCGCCGGTGCCCAGCGCGCCCCAGATCCGCAGCCAGATCGGCAGGATCATTTCCGCACCGCGGGCACTCGTGATGTCGCCGAGGTCGATCACGTCGCGGTGGCCGAAGCCCTTGAGGAGTTCCGTTACGGCCGCCTTGGCGCCGGCGTCGTCCCCGGAGACGAACACCGTGTGGTCACCGCCGGCCACCCGGGCCGGATTGACCATCACGGACGCGGTCATGGTGTTCAGCGTCTTCACCACCTTGGCCTCCGGGAAGGACCGCTGGATCTCTTCGCCGAGGCTGTCCGTGTTCACCGGGTTCAGCGACGGCGGCATGCCCTGCGAGAAGTCCAGCGGGTTGGCGATGTCCATGATGATCTTGCCGGCCAGGTTCGGGGTCCCCGCTGCGGCCAGCGCGGCCAGCGAGCCGGCACCGTTGGTGGCATTGACGATCAGCTCGGCGCCGGACGCCGCGTCAGCAAAGCCGGCGACGTCGACTCCGGCGTTTGCGGCGTGCCACTCGGCGAACGGCGCGGTGCCCATCATGTCCGGTTCGGTCCGGGCGAGCGTCGCCTGCGGGTCGCGGGTGCCGATCACGACGTCGTGCCCCAGCCCCGCCAGTGCGCCGGCAATCGTGCGCCCAACCATGCCGGTTCCCAGTACTGCAATCTTCATGGCGTCCTCATTCTGAAGTCGTGGAGTAGACAGGTTCGTCTACGTGTGGGCATGACGCTATCAGACAGACCTGTCTACGGCAATAAGCGCACGCCGACGCCCCGCCCGTCTCATCTCAGCTGACAAAGTTTGAAATCTGTCAGATGATTGTTGTATGGTCACGGCATGACAACTTCTACTCTCGGCACCCCCCGCACCCTGGGCTCCACCGGCCCCAGCACCGCCGCCATCGGCCTCGGCCTGATGGGCATGTCCGATCTTTACGGCCCCGCCGACGACGCCGAGAGCGTCGCCACGATCCAGGCCGCCCTCGACGCCGGCGTGACCCTGCTGGACACCGGCGACTTCTACGGCATGGGCCACAACGAAATGCTGCTGTGCGACGCGATCCGCGGCCGACGGCGCGAGAGCGCCCAGATCAGCGTGAAGTTCGGCGTCCTGCGCGATGCCCGGGGCGGATGGAACGGCGTGGACACCCGTCCGGTGGCCATCAAGAACTTCCTGGCCTACACCCTCCGGCGCCTCGGCACCGACTACGTGGACATCTACCGGCCGGCCCGCCTGGATCCGTCCATTCCGGTGGAAGAAACCGTGGGAGCACTGGCCGAGCTCGTGCAGCAGGGTCTGATCCGCCACATCGGCCTCTCGGAGGTCGGCGCCGACACCCTGCGCCGCGCCAACGCCGTCCACCCGGTCTCGGACCTCCAGATCGAGTACTCCCTCCTCTCCCGTGGCATCGAGCAGGACATCCTGCCGGTGGCCCGCGAGCTGGGCATCGGCATCACGGCATACGGCGTGCTGTCCCGCGGCCTGGTTTCCGGCCACTGGCCGGCCGCCGGAACCGGGAACCGGCGCGACTTCCGGGCCCACCTGCCCCGGTTCTCCGGCGAGAACCTGCAGCGGAACCTCGAGCTCGTCGAACGGCTCCGCGAAATCGCCGACCGCAAGGGCGCGACCGTCGCCCAGCTCGCCATCGCCTGGGTCCTGTCCCGCGGCGAGGACATCGTCCCCCTCGTTGGCGCCCGCCGTCGGGAACGGCTTTCCGAATCGCTGGGCGCGGTCGATCTGCTCCTCTCCGCCGAGGACCTGGCAGCGATCGAGGCCGCCGTCCCCGCCGACTCGGCCGCGGGCACCCGCTACGACGCCGGCCAGATGGCCATGCTCGACAGCGAACGCCGGTGACCCCTGTGGCCGCCGTCCTGACCCAGGAGCGCATCCTCGACGCCGCCGAAGACGTGCTGCGGCGCTTCGGACCGGCCAAGGCCACGGTGGTGGACGTCGCGAAGGCCCTGGGTGTCAGCCACGGCAGCGTCTACCGGCACTTTCCCACAAAGGTGGCGCTGCGGGACGCGGTGGCCCGGCGCTGGCTGGACCGCCTCGCGGAGCCGCTGGATCCTGCCCGCGATACGGAGGGCCCTGCCGCGGAACGCCTGCTCCGCTGGCTCGAACGCCTCGCGGCCATCAAGCAGGGCATGGCGCTGAACGATCCGGAGCTGTTTGCCACGTTCGGCCAGCTGACCGCCGAGGCGCGGGAAGTGGTGGCGGCCCACGTTGACCACCTGGCCGCAGCGCTGACCGAGATCATTGCCGACGGCGTCCGCAGCGGCGAATTCGCCGTCCCGGATCCGGTGCCGGCCGGCCGTGCCGTCCTGCACGCCACGGCGCGGTTCCACCACCCGCTGCACGCTTCGGAATGGTCGGACCCGGCCATCGGGGCCGAGCTGCGCGAGGTCTGGCGGCTGCTCGTGCGGGGTCTGGCCGCCCGCCCGTAGCCGCCGGATCAGGCGGAGGCGGGCCGGCGGTCCGTCGTTGACGAGCCACAGGGCGAATGACACTGCGGCGTAGACAGACTTGTCTGTGTACGATTGAGCCATGACCTCGCCAGCAGCCACCGCCGCCCCGGCTGCCCGCACCCCTGCCGGGCATGCCAGGGAGAAGATCCTGGCCACGGCCTTCCGGCTCTTCTACGCGCAGGGTTTCCGGGCCGCCGGCATCGACACCATCATCGCCGAGTCCGGCGTCGCGAAAGCCACGTTCTATAAGTACTTTCCGGCCAAGGACGACCTCATGCTGGCCTACCTGGAGAAGGTGGACGGCGTCTGGACCGGGCAGCTGCACGCCGCCGCCGAGGCCGCCGGCGAGGACCCGGCCGCGCAGCTCGTGGGCCTGTTCGATGCCCTGACAGCCGCCTGCCGGCGCGACGGCTACCGCGGCTGCGCCTTCATCAACGCGGCCGCCGAGTCGGCCGCCGGCACCCGCGTCCACGACCGGACAGTGGCCCACAAGCGGCAGATCCGCGCCTGGATCCGGGACCTCGCCGCACGCGCCGGCGCCGGGGACCCGGACCAGCTCGCCCGCAGCCTGACCCTGGTACTCGACGGCGGCCTGGCAAGCGGGGTGCTCGACGGCGACCCGGCCGCGGCCGCCGCAGCCGGAACCACCGCGGCCCAACTCGTGGCGGCCAGCCTCAAAACCCCACCCGCCACCAGCTGAAACCCCCTTGGAGGTGCCCATGACCACCCCTGACCCTGAAACCGGGACTGGCTCGAAGCCCACGCCTGATGCAGTGCAGAACCCGCAGCTGGCCCGCTGGCAACGCTTCCGGAACAGCCGCAACACGGCCCTCGCCAGCGAGCACGGCTGGCTCACGCTGACCTCCTTCCAGTGGCTGGAAGGCGAGCCGGCCGCCGTCGAGCTCGCCCCCGGCCTCTGGTCCACAGACGGCACCGCGGCGTTCCTCACCGCCGCCGCGTCCGACGGTCTGACCCTCGTCGAAACCGGCGAACCCGTGGACGGGACCATCAGCGCCGTGCTCGCCGACGAGGAATCACTGATGTGGGTCCAGTACGGCGGCGACGACGGCCGCCAGGTGGTGGTGGAGCTCGCCATGCGGGCGGACAAGTACGCCATCCGCACGCGCGACTCGCAGTCGCCGGCGTTCACGGAGTTCGACGGCGTGCCCACTTTCGACTTCCGCCCGGACCTGGTCATCGAGGCCAGGTTCGTGCCCTATCCCGAGCCTGTGGATGTCCCGATCGGCACGGCCAACCCGCTCGTGGACGGGGTCCACCGCTCGGTCGGCGAGCTGGTCTTCCGGCTTCCCGGCGCGGACCACGAGTTCCACCTGCAGGCCGAGGAGGAGAAGCTCGGCGCCCTGACGGTGACGTTCCACGACGAGACCAACGGGGAAAGTACTGACGAGTGGCGGAAGGTCTCCACCGCGAGGCCCCGCGTCGACTCCTTGGGAAATAGGTCGGTGGTCCTGGACTTTAACCGGGCCATCAACTACCCCAGCGCCTTCACCCCGTACGGCACCTGCCCCATGCCGGTGCGGAACAACAGCCTCGATGTGAAGATTGAGGCCGGCGAGAAGGAACCCGGCCTCTTCTAAACGGGTCTAAACGGTCTAAACGGTCAAAGCCGTCTTCTAGACGATCGCGGACACCCCGGTGATGGCGCGTCCCGTGATCAGGGTGTTGATCTCGAACGAGCCCTCGTAGGTGTAGATCGCCTCGGCGTCGGAGAAGATCTTGGCCATCCGGTAGTCGGTGACGATCCCGTTGCCGCCCAGCAGGGACCGGCCCATCGCGACGGTTTCGCGCATCCGGGCGCTGACATAGGACTTGGCGAGGGCCACCTGCGGCATGTCCGCGGCGCCGGCGTCCTGCAACTGGGCGATCCGGACCATCATGCCCATGCTGGCCACGGCGTTGCCGAGCATGGTGACCAGCTGCTGCTGGACCAGCTGGAACTTCGCCAGCGGGCGGCCGAACTGCTGGCGTTCGACGGCGTACTGCCGGGCGACGTCGAACGCCGCGAGCTGCTGCCCCACCCCCTGCCAGGCCACCATGATCCGGGAACCGCGCAGGAGCTCATTGGTGTCCTCGAAGCTGCTGATCCCGGCGAAGCGGTCCGTTTCGGCCACCCGGACGTCGGTGAAGACGATGTCCGCGTTCTGCACCGTGCGCAGGGCAATCTTGTTTTCGATCCGGCTCCGGCTCACGCCTGGCAAGGTGGCGTCGACGATGAAGCCGCGGATGCCGCCGTCGGCCTCGTCCCGGGCCCAGACCAGCATGTAGTCGCAAAACGTCCCGTTGCCGATCCAGCGCTTGGCGCCATTGAGCACCCAGGCGTCGCCGCCGCCGGCCGCGCCGCCCGGGACCCGGCGGGCCCGGGTTTCCATGCCGCCGGCAACGTCCGAGCCGTGGTCCGGTTCGGTGAGGGCAAAGGCACCGGTGGTGCGCAGGCTTGCCGCGTCCTCGAGCAGGCGCGCCTTCTGCTCCTCGGAGCCGAAGCCGTAGAGCGACTCCACGAAGAGGTCGTGGTGGACCAGGAAGAAGGTGGCGAGCGAGGTGTCCACCCGGGTCATCTCGGCGATGACGATCCCGGCGAACAGGTTGCTGTAGCCGCGCTGGGCCGGGGCGCTGAGCTCCAGGGCGGCCAGCTTGGGCAGGATGTGGGCCGGGAATTCGGCCTTGTTCCACCAGCCCGTGGCGAACGGGGCGACCTCGGCGGCCAGGAACTCACGCAGCTGCGCCAGCTTGGCCCGCTCCGCCGTGCTGAGCAGGGCCTCGTAGTCGAAGAAGTCCGCCGTGGGCAGCCCCGCCACAGACGGGGCGGCCGGCCCTGTCTCGGTCACTTCGGCAGCGACCATCTCAGACCCGGTCATTTCGGGCCCATGCGGATGGCACCGTCGAGGCGGATTGTCTCGCCGTTGAGCATGGCGTTCTCCACAATGTGCGCGGCGAGGTTCGCATATTCGGCCGGCCGGCCCAGCCGCGAGGGGTGCGGCACCTGCTGGCCCAGGGAGTCCTGCGCCTCCTGGGGCAGGCCGGCCATCATGGGAGTCTCGAAGATGCCCGGCGCGATGGTGACCACCCGGATCAGCGAGCGCGCGAGTTCGCGGGCAATCGGCAGCGTCATGGCGGCGACGGCACCCTTGGAGGCGGCGTAGGCGGGCTGGCCGATCTGCCCGTCGAACGCGGCAACGGAGGCGGTGTTGATGATGACGCCGCGTTCGGGGCCGCCGAGTTCCGTGGCGGCGGGCTCGGTGGCTGCCATGGCGGCTGCGGCGAGGCGGATCACATTGAAGGTGCCCACGAGGTTGATCTGGATGACGCGGTTGAAGGCCTCCAGCGGGAGGACGCCGTCGCGGCCCAGGACCTTGCCGGGGGTGGCGATCCCCGCGCAGTTGACCACGATGCGCAGCGGACCAAGGGCGGCAGCGGCGTCGACGGCGGTCTGCACCTGCGCCTCGTCCGTGACGTCGGCCGGGACAAAGACGGCCCTGCGGCCGCCTCCGGCAGCAGCTTCTCCGCCTCCGACAGCAGCCTCTCCAGCGCCGGCAGCGGCGGACGCGGTCAGTTCGGCGGCAAAGGCGTCCCCGGCGGAACCCGGCAGGTCCACGAGGACCACCGACGCGCCGGCGTCGAACAGGCGCCTGGCCGTGGCCGCTCCGAGACCGGAGGCCCCGCCCGTGATCAGCGCGACAGTACCCTTGATGTCCATCCATCCTCCTTGATGTGGAACCGAACCCCGGCGGCGAAGCCTCGACGCGGGCGGCGCCTGCAGAGGCGGCCCGCGGGGAACATTAGTTAGTGAATGTTAACTGGAATGCGGCCAATGCGCACCTTTGGCCGCACACGCCGAGGGCGCGGTCACAGTCGCGGTCCGGACGGGCTCCCGCGATTACGCTTGAGCCATGACCCGAGCCGACGCCTCCGCCCCCAACTGGTCCTTCCGCGCGGACGAGGCCGCCCGCTCAGTGACCAGGCTCTTCGGGCAGCGGCTCTTTTTCCTCCCAGGGACCCACATCGCCGCGATCCTCCGGCCCTCGGGCCGGCTGAAGAACCTGTCCCGGCCCTGGCACTACTGGTGGCAGGCACACTACCTGGACTGCCTCGTGGACGCCGGCCGCCGGGAACTGGGGTCCCCTGGGAATCCGGGAGCCAAGTTCGACGGCGGGAACCGGCCCAGCGCCGGCCGGCTCGCCTCCCGGCTCGTCACGGGCATCCGGCTGCGCAATTTCCTCACGGTGGTCAACAACTATTACGACGACATGGCCTGGCTGGCCCTTGCCACGCTCCGGCTGGACAAGCTCGCCGAGGACACCCGCAAACATACCGGCCGGGAGCGCAACGCCCAGGTTCTGCAAAGCCTGACCCTGCAGTTCGACTCCGCTTCCACGGACGACCTCGGCGGCGGTACATTCTGGAGCACGAAGCGCGACTTCAAGAACACCCCGGCCACCGCCCCCGTGGCCCTCTACTACGCGCGGACCGGCAACCGGACCAAGGCGCAGTCCCTGCTGGACTGGCTGGATGCCAGGCTGTACGAGCCCGGACAGGGCCTGTACCGCGACGGCCTCCGGATTTCCGGGACGGGCGAGGCGGTGCTGGTAGAGACGATCTACACCTACAACCAGGGGCCCGTCCTCGGCGCCCTGCTGGAACTCGGGGGCGAGCCCAACCTCGGGCGTGCGGCCGCATTGGTGGACGCCGTGGCGGCCAACCTCACGCAGCCGGCCCCGCTGCTGGGCCGCACCTCCGCGGTGCTGCGCTGCGAGGGGACGGGCGACGGCGGGCTCTTCACCGGGATCCTCGTCCGCTACCTGGCCCTCGCCGCCGTCGACGAACGCCTCCCAGCCGAAACCCGGGCCGCGGCGGCGGCGCTCGTGAACGATACGGCCGAGGCCCTCTGGGAGGGCCGCCGGATCCTCCCTCCGCACGACCGCCTCGCGAGCCGCGGTAGCCATCTGGTCTTCTCCGACCGCACCGACGCGCCGGCACGCCGCAGCTACCCGGAAGGCGCCGCCGTCGAGCTCTCCACGCAGCTGCAGGCCTGGATGGTGCTGGAGGCGGCCGCCTCGATCGCGCAGGCGCCCGCCCCATAACCCGGCGACAATTACGTCACGCAATAGTATCGTAATTGATGTGATCCTCATCACTTAAACCAGCCTCAGGTTGGTCGCTTAGGTTTGGCTAACCTACAGTCTTTCTTAGTGAGCATGCCCTAACTTCCCCGCTCACGGGGGGCAGGGCACTACGACGACTTCCTTGTAGAAAGTAGCCCCATGAAGATCCGCACCAACGTGCTGGCGGGAATCGCCCTGGCCGCCACTGCCGCCCTGGGCCTGGCCGCCTGCGGCTCCGGTTCCTCCGCCACGGCCGGCAGCAGCGCCGCCGCCAACGGCTCCTCCGCCGGTGAGATCACGGTCTATAACGCCCAGCACGAATCCCTGACCAAAGAGTGGATCGACGCCTTCACCGCCGAGACCGGCATTAAGGTGACCGTGCGCCAGGGCGACGACACCGAGATGTCCAACCAGATCGTGCAGGAAGGCCAGGCCTCACCGGCGGACGTCTTCCTCACCGAGAACTCCCCGGCCATGGCCCAGGTGGAGAACGCCGGCCTCTTCGCGGATGTGGACAAGGCCACCGTGGACCAGGTCCCCGCCGAATTCCGCCCCTCCACCAACAAGTGGACCGGCATCGCGGCCCGCTCCACCGTGCTGGTCTACGACAAGAACAAGATCAGCGCCGACAAGCTGCCCAAGTCCATGCTGGACCTGGCCAACCCCGAGTGGAAGGGCAAGTGGGCCGCCTCGCCGTCGGGCGCCGACTTCCAGGCGATCGTCTCGGCCCTCCTCGAACTCAAGGGCGAAGCCGCCACTGAGGCCTGGCTCAAGGGCATGAAGGAAAACTCCAAGCCGTACAAGGGCAACAGCACGGCCATGAAGGCCGTCAACGCCGGCGAAGTCGACGCCGCCCTCATCTACCACTACTACTACTACGGCGATCAGGCCAAGACCGGCGAGAACTCCAACAACGTCGCGCCGTTCTACTTCAAGAACCAGGACCCGGGCGCCTTCGTCTCCATCTCCGGCGGCGGCGTGCTGAAGTCTTCCAAGAACGCCGCAGCGGCCCAGTCCTTCCTGAAGTTCATCACCGGCAAGAAGGGCCAGGAAGTGCTCCAGAAGGGCACCTCCTTCGAATACGCTGTCGGCTCGGACGTCCCGTCCAACGACAAGCTGGTTCCGCTCAAGGAGTTGCAGGCCCCCACCGTGGATCCCGCCAAACTCAATTCCGCCAAGGTCACCGAGCTGATGACCCAGGCAGGACTGCTGTAGCCGCAGTGACTAACAAGCTGGCGGTCCCCGGTCCCTCTGGGGATTTGACGACTGACACGCCGACGGCGGGCAGGGGTAAACGCCCCCGCCCGCCTTTCGGCGTCTCTGTCGTGTCCATCATCGCGGTCCTCATCGCCCTCTTTTCCCTGGTGCCCCTGGCCTACGTGGTCTTCATGACAGCCTCCACCGGCTGGGACACCGCAATGGCCCTGATCTTCCGCCCGCGCGTGGGCGAACTCCTGCTGAACACGGTGCTGCTGACCGTGGTGACGGTGCCGCTGTGCCTCGTCCTGGGCGTCGGCGGCGCGTGGCTCGTCGAACGCACCAGCCTTGTTGGCCGCAAGTGGTGGGCCGTGCTGCTCGCCGCCCCGCTGGCCATCCCCGCCTTCGTCAACAGCTACGCGTGGGTTTCCGCGGTGCCGTCCCTTGGCGGGCTGTGGTCCGGGGTCCTGATCGCCACCCTGTCCTATTTCCCGCTCGTGTACATCCCGGCCGCCGCGACGCTCAGCCGCCTGGACCCGGCGATCGAACAGTCCGCCGCCTCCCTCGGCCTCGGCGCCTGGCGCGCGTTCTTCCGCGTGGTGCTCCCGCAGCTGCGCATCGCCATGACCGGCGGCGGGCTGCTGGTCGCGCTGCACCTGCTGGCCGAATACGGGGCCTTCGCGATGATCCGCTTCGACACCTTCACCACCGCGATCATGGTCCAATACCAGTCCACGTTCAACGGCACCGCCGGGAACATGCTGGCCAGCGTGCTGGTGTTCCTCTGCCTGATCCTGCTGCTCGTGGAGGTCCGCAGCCGCGGCAGCGCCCGGTACGCCAGGATCGGCTCCGGGGCCCAGGCGCGCGCCTTGCGCCTGCCCCTGCACGCCTACCAGCTCCCCGCCCAGCTGTCCCTGATCGCCCTCACCGGGCTGGCGTTCGGGCTGCCGCTGACGTTTGTGCTGCGCTGGATCGTCGCCGGCGGGCCGGAAATCTGGGCTGCCGAGGAATTCATGCCGGCCCTCCTGCAGACCTTGGCCTACGGCCTCGCGGCGGCCGTCGCCACCACCGTGGTCGCGTTCCCCATGGCTTACCTGGCCGTGCGGCGTCCCGGCTGGTTCAGCAAGTCCCTGGAGCTGTCCAACTACATCACCAGCTCCATGCCCGGGATCGTGGTGGGCCTGGCCTTCGTGACCGTGAGCATCCGGATGGTTCCCAGCATGTACCAGACCTCAGCGCTACTCATCGCGGCCTACGTGCTGCTGTTCCTCCCCCGGGCCCTCGTGAACATCCGCTCGGGGCTGTCCCAGGCACCGAAGGAACTCGACGAGGCCGCCCAGGTGCTCGGCAAGCCGCCGCTGCTGGCCTTCCTGCGCGTGACGCTGCGGCTCACGGCCCCCGCCGCGGCCGGCGGCGCCGCCCTGGTGTTCCTGGGGATCGTCAACGAGCTCACCGCCACCCTCCTGCTCTCGCCCAACGGGACCCGCACCCTCGCCACCGAGTTCTGGAGCAAGAGCAGCGAGATCGACTACGCTGGCGCCGCCCCCTATGCGCTGCTGATGATCCTGATCTCGGCGCCAATGACCTATCTCCTCTTCCAGCAGTCCAAGAAAGTAGCCGGACAGTGACCGATGTTTACCCGTCGCGTGAGGCCCCGTCGCGCCTCCCCGAGCCGCGGGTCGCGGCTTCCGTGGCCACCAGCACCAACAGCCACCTGGAAATCGACGCGGTCACCAAGAACTTTGGGCCCCAGGCCGTCCTCAAGGGCGTCAACCTCTCCGTCGCCAAGGGCGGAACGACGGCGATCGTGGGACCCTCCGGCTCCGGCAAGACCACGCTCCTGCGCCTGATTGCCGGCTTCGAGCACCCGGACACCGGCAGCATCTCGCTCAACGGGAGCAAGGTGGCCGGGGAGAACGCCTGGGTCCCCGCGCACAAGCGGCACGTCGGCTACGTCGCCCAGGACGGCGCCCTGTTCCCGCACCTGACGGTCGGGCAGAACATCTCCTTCGGCCTGGACGCCACCCAGCTGCCCGGCGGGCGCCGCGGCGTCAAGGCGCGGGTGGGCGAGCTGCTGGAAATGGTCTCACTGGACCCGGCCATGGCCAAGCGCCGCCCGCACCAGCTCTCCGGCGGCCAACAGCAGCGGGTTGCCCTGGCCCGGGCGCTGGCCCGCAAGCCCGCGCTCATGCTGCTGGACGAGCCCTTTTCCGCCCTGGACGCCGGCCTGCGGGGGGCCACCCGCCGCGCCGTGGCCCAGGTCCTGAAGGACGCCGGCGTCACCACGATCCTCGTCACGCATGACCAGGCCGAGGCGCTGTCCTTCGCCGACCAGGTGGCCGTGATGCGCGGCGGCAAGCTGGCCCAGATCGGCAACCCGTTCGTCGTCTACACGCGCCCGGCTGACCGCGCCACCGCCGAGTTCCTGGGCGACGCCGTGATCCTGGATGCCTGGATGGAAGGCTCCCTGGCCACGTGTTCGCTCGGCGGGATCCCCGTGCGCCGCCCGCCGGCCCAGGGCCGGGTCCAGCTGATGCTGCGGCCCGAGCAGATCCGCATTTCCGAGGACGGCCCCATCCGCGGCACGGTGGTGGACACGGACTACTTCGGCCCCGAAACCACGGTGCGGCTCCAACTCCCCGTCCCGCCGGTCCTTGCCGCCGGCGCCATCCCGGACCACCGCTACCCCGGCGGCGGGGAAATCATCACGATCCGGCACTGGAACGCCTCGATCGCCCGCCCCGGCACGGAGCTGCGGCTCCGCGTGGTGGGTGAGGCCGTCGCCTTCCCGATGGATGAGCAGCCGTAACGTCGAGATTCGGCATCCTGAAGCCGCTGTGCCCCGAATGCTCACCCGCGACGGGCGATTCCAGAGTGACTGCAGCGGCTGTCCGGGCGATGGGTTGACCGGTGATGCCCCGCGCACGAGAATGCGAACCATGAGTGATCATCGCGGCCTTTCCGAGCCGGCTCCGTTCACCGCCGATGACTTCGCCGAGCGGTTGCGGCGAGCAGCCCACGCCGCCCAGGATGCCGGGCTCGACGGCATCCTGGTCACTCCCGGACCGGACCTGCTGTACCTCACCGGGTATGCACCCGTGGCCATCACTGAACGCATCACCATGCTCGTGATCCCCGTCGACGCGGAGCCCGCCATGATCGTTCCGAGGCTCGAGAGGCCCGACGCGGAAGCGGCCGCCGGCGCCTCGAATCTGCGGATCACCGACTGGACCGACGGGAGCGACCCCTACACGGAATCTGCGACGCTGATGGCCGGCACCGGACGTTATGCCGTCTCTGACTCGGCCTGGGCCATGCACCTCCTCGGCCTGCAGGATCGACTGCCCAAGTCGTCCTACGTCTCGATGACGACCGCCCTGCCGATGCTTCGGGCGATCAAGGATGTCGACGAGATCGAGCGGCTGGCGGCGGCCGGCGCGGCCGCAGACCAGGCGTACGAGGAGATCGTCACCGTGCGGTTCGCTGGGCGCAGCGAGACCGACGTCGGTTCTGATCTCGCCGACCTGCTTCGGCAGTTCGGTCATTCGCAGGTGGACTTCACCGTCGTCGGTTCGGGTCCGAATGGAGCCAACCCTCACCACGAGATCGGCCCGCGGATCATCGAGGACGGAGACATGGTGGTGCTCGACTTCGGCGGCCTCAGACACGGCTACGGATCAGACACGACGCGGACCGTGCACGTCGGCGAGCCCACCGCCGAGGAGCGCGAGGTTCACGACGTCGTCAGACTCGCGCAGCAGGCCGGGTTCGAGGCCGTGCGTCCAGGCGTCGAGTGCCAGGAGATCGATCGCGTGTCCCGGGCGGTGATCACTGAAGCCGGCTACGGCGACTACTTCATTCACCGCGTCGGGCACGGAATCGGGCTGACGACTCACGAGCCGCCGTACATGGTCGAGGGCGAAACCCAGATCCTCCACCCCGGCATGTGCTTCTCGATCGAACCCGGGATCTACCTGCCGGGCAGGTTCGGCGTACGGATCGAGGACATTGTGACGGTCGTTCCCGACGGCGGACGGCGACTCAATCAGACCTCGCACGAGATGAGAATCGTCCACTAGTTAGCCGACCTGGTCCACGATCTGACGTGGCCTCGTCGAGGGTCGTTTCATTCAGTGTTGTGGTCACGGTGGATGCGTCTCTGTTTCGCCTGCAGCCTGCCGGCCTGCTCTGATCCCAGAACACAACCAGCGTCCCCGCGGTATCACTGGTCGGTGAAGCAAAAAGGATCCTCGGTGGCTAAATGGCCACGCGACGTCCCAAAGGCTGGGCACCTATCACCCGAACTTCTTCCATTGTCCTTCGGAAACCACCTCGACGGAGCCGTCGGCGACCTTGATAGCTGTCTGTTCGTCGATGGCGTAGGCAGGGACGCCTATGACGGCGGCCCACCGCTCTGCGTGGGCCAGGGTGTTGCCCGGGAAAGCGTCCAGGTGCGGAAAGATCGAAAAATCCACCACCCCCAGAGTCCGATCATCCGGAGCGGACGGCCACTCGACGAAGTATTCCCCGATCCGGGGCGTCATCACCATGCTTCCGGCACTCACTCCCACCCACACCGTGTCGGGAAGTGACGGCAGCAGCTCGGCCAGCCCGGACTCCCGCATCCAATGGGACAGGTACGTCGCGTCGCCGCCGTCGACCAGGAGCACGTCGGCCTCCCGGAGCCAGGGGACCCACCGGTCCGCGCCGATGGTGGGCAGCGCGGTGAGCTCGAGGACGCCGAGCGACGCCCAGCCAAGGCCGGACAAATGACGGAAGTCGTGCTCGGCGGCCAGGAGGCCCCGCACCGATGCCGGTCCGCACATCGGGTGACCCCACTGCGCTGTCGGGACGACCAGGGCGCGGCACTGGGCGACCGGCTTGTCGAGAAGCTGCACGAGCGCCGAGTGAATGCTCGGGTTCGTCACACCGCCTGAGGTAAGCAAGAGCTTCAAACGTGCCTCCAGAGTCCGCGCGTGGATGGTGGATGTGCCCGGTGCCGCGGGAACGGGCTGGAACTCATCGACAGATCTGGTAAGCACGCCCGTCTGGTGCTCGGCCCTTCAATAGGTACACACCCAGTAAAAACTTTGTCCACAGTTCGGTCGTAGTCTCGACCCGAGCAGGCATCGTAGGTCGGTTGTCAGCCCAGCTCGGCTCGGCGGCGAGGCTCGGCTCCGTACTCTGACCACCCGCCTGCGTAGAGACGGCCGCGGCCGAGACCAGCGTGCTCGAGAGCGAGAAGGTTGTGGCAGGCCGTGACGCCTGAGCCACAGTAGGAGATGACGGCAGTCGCGTCTTCGATCCCAACCTTCGCAAACGCTCGTCGGACCTCTGCGATCGGGCGCAGGCGTCCATCAGAGGCGAGGTTCCCACGGCACGGGACGTTCACTGCGCCGGGGATGTGTCCGGCTTGGGGATCGGTGGGCAGCTGGAGGCTTCCGTCGAAGCGGTCGGCATTGCGGGCGTCGACGATGATCCCGTCAGCCCCTGCCGTGATGTCCGCAAGCTGGGCGAGACGGGCCTCGGGCCACGAAGACGGCGTGAAGGTCGCGGGCGTCGGCTTCACGGGTGTCTTCTCCAGCGGTCCCGTCCATGCGGCAATCCCCCCGTCGAGCAGCGCCGCCCGATGCCCGAGCGCACGCAGCATCCACACGAGCCGCGCGGCGATGACTCCTCCCGCGTCGTCGTAGGCGATGACGGTCGTGTCGTCGCCGATTCCCAGGGAAGACATTCCATGTGCGAACACTGCAGAGTCGGGAAGCGGGTTCAGCCCGTGTGGTCCCGAACTGCCCGACAGCCATGCGTCCAGGTCCACGAACACTGCATCTGGAAGATGCCCGCCGTCGTACGCTGCACGGCCCGACGCACCGTCGAGGTACCAGCGAACATCAGCGGTGACAACGTTGCTTCGGTGCGCCTCGAGCCACGCGCCATCAATAAAGGCTGGAAGATCTTCTTGGGTTATCCGGCTGTCGTCCATACAGTGCAGGCTAAATGATGTGTCCATAATTCGAGCAAAAATGTCCCACGTTGTGGACAACCCGCAGAGGATGCGCCGCTCCACTGCAGGCGCCCGTTAGCCGGTCGTCCACCGGTCGGCCCAAAGCTGAACTACGGGCTTGTCTCACAACCCTAGGGATACGAGGCGTCTCGTCGACCCGGCGACCGCTGCGGCGCGGTGCGCACGCGCATTTCGACGCGGCCGCAGTCCACCGCCCGGCAGCCGGCGGACCTTCCGGCCGCCGGCGGCCGACGCCACGACCGCTTCGGCGGTCGGCAGCGGGCTGTGGCGCATTGAGACCGCCCAGTGCCCGGCATAGGGTAGGCGGATGACTGTTCAGCCAGGCCTGCACCGCCAGCACTGCTCCGTTGCCGCCCCCACCCAGCTGTGGCTCGACCCTGACGGCCGCCTGGCCGGTGAGGTCAAAGCGCCCGGAGCCGGTGACTCCGCTGATCCGGCCGGGTTCACCGGGCTGCTCCACGGCGATACCCGGATGCTCTGCCGGGCGCTGGTGCGCGTCAACGGCCTGGAACCCGAACCGGCCACCGTCGAGACGGAGCCCGGCGGCGTCCTGCGCGTCCGGGGCCTGGTCCGGGGCATCCCTGGACCCACGGAGGATCCCGCCGTCGAGCTCCTCCAGACTTGGACGGTGACGCCGGGCGTGGTGCGGCACACCCTGCAGCTGCGCACCTCGCTGGATTCCCTCGACGTCGAAATCGACGTAGCCCTCGCGGCCGACTTCACCGACATGGCCCAGATCCGCCTCAGCCGCTTCCGTGACCCGTCCGCGCCGGTCTCTGCCGATGAGTCCACGCTGCGCTGGCAGGAGGGTGGCAAGACCCTGGCGGTCGCGGCCCCCGGCGCCGTCACCCCGGAAGGCCACCTCGCCTGGCGCGGAACCCTGGGCCGGGGCCGGCCGTTCGAGGCCGAATGGCAGGCCGTCCTCACCGACCATGACGACGCCGTGGTGGCTGCCCGCCCGCCCGGTGCCCGGCCGCCGCGGACCGGACCGGCCGGGGCCCTGGGCCTGCTCCTGGATAACTCCCTCGATGACGTGGCCGGGCTCCGCCTGGCCACCCGCCAGCTGCCGGACGCCCCGTTCATCGCCGCCGGGGCGCCCTGGTATTTCACGCTGTTCGGACGGGATTCGCTGTGGGCTGCGCGGCTGCTGCTGCCTCTGGACACCGGCACGGACAACGGGCTGGCGGCGGGCACCCTGCGCGCGCTGGCGGCGTTCCAGGGCACCCGGACGGACGCGGCGGCCGCCGAGGAACCCGGCAAGATCCTGCACGAACTGCGGTCCAAGGAACTGGTGCTGGAGAGCCAGAACCTGCGCCTGCCGCCGGTGTACTTCGGGGCGGTGGATTCCACCCCGTTGTGGCTTTGCCTGCTCGGTGAACTCTGGCGCACCGGCCGGGACGAGGACGCCGTCCGGTCGCTGCTGCCGAACGCGGCACGCGCCGCGGAGTGGCTGCTGTCCGCCGGCGCCACCGGAACGGACGGCGCAGCGGACGATTCAACGGACGGCGCAGCCGGCAACGGCGGGTTCCTCAGCTACCGTGACTCCACGGGCCACGGCCTGAGCAACCAGGGCTGGAAGGATTCCCGGGACGCCATGCAGTTCCGCGACGGCCGGCAGGCCGAGGGGCCTATCGCCCTGTCAGAGGTGCAGGGCTACGCGTACCAGGCAGCCATGGAGACGGCGGAACTGTTCGACGCGTTCGGGGAACCGGGCGCTCAGGCGCTGCGCGACTTCGCCGCGGCCCTCCGGCTCAGGTTCCGGGAGCGCTTCTGGGTTGAGGACGACGGCGGGCCGTTCCCGGCCATGGCCCTGGACGGGCACGGGGTCCCCCTGGACATCCCGGGCTCAAACATGGGACATCTGCTGGGCACGGGCATCCTGGACGCGGCCGAAGCCCGGATCGTCGCGGACCGGCTGGTGAGCCCCGAGCTGTTCTCCGGCTACGGCGTGCACACGATTTCGCGGCGGGCCGCAGGGTTTTGGCCCTTCAGCTACCACTGCGGCTCGGTCTGGAGCCACGACACCGCCATCGCGATCCGCGGCCTCCTGGCCGACGGTTTCGTCGCAGAGGCACGCACCCTCGCCGACGGCCTGATCGCGGCGGCGGCCTCCTTCGGGCACCGGTTGCCGGAGGTGTTCGCCGGGGTGCGGGCCGAGGACTCGGCCGTCGCGGTACCGTATCCGGCGTCGTGCCACCCGCAGGCGTGGTCCTCAGCCTCGGCGGTGGTGATCGCCCAGGCGATGGGCGTCGGACTCTGACGGCCCCGCTGCCGCTGGGTGTTGCCCGGAAGGGGCCGCGGCGGCGCGCAGCCCGTCGGCCAGGATAACGATCCCGGTAACGGCGAGCGCCAGGCCCATGGAGGCGAGCACGTCCGTCAGCCAGTGATACCCCAGGTACAGGCGGCTGAAGGCAACCACCAGTGTCCCGGCAGCCGCTGCCGCGAAGCCGAGCACCGACGTCGTCCGTTTGCCCGTCCGCGTGC
Source organism: Arthrobacter sp. P1_D12 (assembly GCF_056406175.1). Lineage (NCBI taxonomy): Bacteria > Bacillati > Actinomycetota > Actinomycetes > Micrococcales > Micrococcaceae > Arthrobacter > Arthrobacter sp. P1_D12. Next base: position 63,949 of record NZ_JBFUAR010000012.1, on the reverse strand, counting down.
CGCGGGCCGCCAGCAGCAGGTAACTGAGGACGCACAGGAAGACGCCGGCCCCGAAGGTATGGCCGGAGGGAAAGGACAGGGCGTCGTCCGGTCCCAGCATGAAGCCGCTGGCGGCGGGCCGGCTCCGGCCGACGTCGTGCTTCACCAGCGTGGACACCGCGAAGGTGGCCGCCATAGCGCCGACCAGCAGGGCTGGACGCCAGACTTCACGCTTGAAGACCGCCCAGGCCAGTGCCACGGCGCAGCCGATCACCGTCATCCACAGCGGCGACGTCACCGTGGTCACGGCCGCCAGGATGGCGGTGGCCAAGGGGGTCCGGGACGCCACGATTCCGTCGTGCACGGGCCCGTCCAGGTCAGCCACGCCGCTGTTCGACTGCACGGCGGCGAGCACGGTCCAGAAGATCGTCTCACCCGCAATTAACAGGCCCGCTGCCACGAAGAAGAGCCGTTGTTGGGACGGCAGCGGCAGGCGGGCAGGGGGTCGCGGGGCACGCTGGGCAAGGAGCATTCGCCCAATCCTGCCAGAGGCAACTCCCTGCAGCCAGCAAGGCCGCTGGGAATTCTCTGGGATGCGCGGCGGGCGAGCGCTACGGTTCCGGGGGCCGCCTGGTCTGCGGGTACGGCGTGTCGAACCTGGCCAGCATCTCCACGAACCCGGCGATCTTCCTCTCCCGGGTGGAGGCCTGCTTGACCGAGTTGGTGCGGTAGATCAGGGCATACCGGTTCACGGACGTCAGGACCTCGAACATCGCCTGCGCCCGCGGGTCCGCCGCGATGGCGGCGGCGAGGTCATCCGGGACCTCCGCCGTCGCCGCGCCCGAATAGGCGGCCTCCCAGCGCCCGTCCGCCTTGGCGGCGGCGACGACCGCCTGCCCGGCGGGGGCCATCCGCCCCGCCGCCTCCAGGCGGTCAATTCGCTCCACGTTCCGGGCCGACCACACGCTCTTGGGTCCCCGCCGGGTCATCCGCTGGAATGAGCTTTCCTCGTCCCGGCGCCGTCCCTGCCCGTCGATCCAACCGAAACACAGCGCCTCCTGCAGCGCGGCCTCGTAGTCCAGCTCCGTCACCGATCCGCCCTTTTTGTGCAGCACGAGCCACACGCCGGGACTCTGCGCGTGGTGCTGCTCCAGCCAGGCGCGCCACTCGGCGGCGTCCTTCACCAGCAGTTCCTCAAGTTCAGCAGCCATGGCCCCATTGTGCCCTGCTGTGCTGACCGGAGGGGTGCTTTGGTGGCACCATGTCAGGAGGAGCCAAAAACCGTCCCTCGCAAGGAGATCCCATGCTGCGCGTCCGCCCGATCCACTACACCTCCCGCATGGACCAGTGGGAGGGCTTGCTGTCCGCCCTCGGCATGGTCCGGACGGTCGACGACGGCGACTGGCAGGAGTTCGACGCCGGCTCGGGCCGCCTCGCACTGCACCGGGTAGCGGCGGGTGCCGCCGGGGCTGATGCCAGGGACGGTGCCGGTGCCGGAATGGTGCTGGATGGAAAGACTGACTTCGGCGTCGAGGTCGGGGATCTGGCGGAGTTCGCGCGCCGCACCAATCTGGCCGGCGCGGAGGACGGGACCACCCCGGCCGAGCTGGTCAGCGCCCGCCACGGCGATACCTGCCGCATCACGGGCGAGGACGGGTTCGGCTTCTTCGCGGACAAGGCCGCCCACGGCGCGCAGTGCGCGGACGCCGATCCGGCCCTGGCCGTCGTCGAAGTCTGGTTCACGCCGGACGCGGCCGCCGCCGCGCAAACCCTGCGGAACGTGGGCGCCCGGCTGCGGCCGGCCCCGGACGACGACGAAACCGCGGATTTCACGGCGAAGAACGGCGGTGTGCTGATGGTCCGGCCCGCCAGCGGCGCCGCCCGGACCGGCCTGGGGTTTGAATACACCGGCGACCTCGCCGGCCTGCGGGACCGCCTCGCGGCCGCCGGCCACCGGGTCAGCCTGACGGAAGAGGCCTTCGGGCGGACCCTGCACGTGGCCAACCCTGACGCGGCTGACCTGCCGGAGAACCCCAACGGGGCGATGCTCTGGATCTCGCAGAAGCCCGACGGCGCCTGAGAAGGCACTGGCCAGGCGCCTGGGGGTTCCGGGGCGGCCGTGGAGGACCTGTGGAGTTCAGCCCTTGGTGGCCGCGGTCAGTCCTCCAGCGCCCCGTTGCAGAGCCGGTTCACTACCTCGGTGAGCATCGCCAGGCCGGCAACGATGTCCTCGTCCGTGGTGTATTCGTGCTCGTTGTGGGAGATCCCGTCCACACTGGGCACAAACAGCATCACCGTCGGGACCAGGTCCTTCATGTTGGTCGAATCGTGCCCGGCCAGGGTCATGACCTGCTTGTTCGCCAGGCCCAGGTCCGCCGCCACCTTGGCTGCGAGTTCCACGCCTTCGGGCTGGTAGGGGGTCACAGGCCAGGTGTGGGCGTGGTTGCGCTCCACCGTGACATTCGCCAGCCGTTCGATCCCGGCGATCCGCTCGTCCAGCAGGGCGTCGGCCTCGGCAAGGACAGCCTCGTCGGCGCTGCGCAGGTCCAGCAGCAGGCTCACCCGGGACGGCACCACCACGGGCGAGTTGGGGTAGACGTTCAGTTGTCCCACGGAGGTGTGCAGCACGCCGGGGAAGGTGTCGGCGAGTTCCCGCGCGGCGACCACCATCATGGACGCACCCAGCAGCGCGTCCTTCCGGTCCGCGATCACGGTGGAGCCGGTGTGGGCCTGCTCGCCGTGGACCACGAACTCGTATTTGTTGGCCGCCCAGTTGGAGTTCACCAGGCCGATGGTGATCCCTTCGCGTTCCATGCTCCGGCCCTGTTCAATGTGGATTTCGGCGCAGTACGCGGCTTCGGGGCCCTCGTAGCTGCCCCGGCAGCCGATCGCGTCCAGGGCCTCGCGGACCGTGACTCCGGCCGCGTCCGTGGTGGCCAGCGCGGTTTCGAGTTCGAGCTTTCCGGTGTACACGGAGGAGCCCATCATGGACGGCTTGAAGCGGGAGCCCTCCTCGTTGAACCAATTGACCACCGCGATGTTGAACCGGGGCTGCCCGGCGTCCCCGGCCGCGGCCCACTGCTCCACGAGGCGGAACGCCGCGTGGGCTGCGGCGAGCACGCCGTACGCGCCGTCGTAGCGTCCCGCCGTCGGCTGGGAATCCATGTGGGAACCCACCACCACGAAGGGGGCACCCGGGACGGCCTCGTACAGGCCCCACTGGTTGCCGGCCCGGTCGAACCGGACGGTGAAGCCGTTGGCCTCCAGCAGGCCGGTGAGCCATTGCCGCTGCTGGCCGTCCGGCACGCTGGCGGCCTGGCGTTCCACGCCGCCGTTCTCGGTGGCGCCGAATTCGCTCATGATGTGGAAGTCCCGCACGAACGCGGCGTCGCGGGTGCTGAAAGAGGTCTGAGTGGTCACGGTTTTCCCCTAGGAACGATTGGTGGCTGTGCTGAAGAATGGACCGGTTGCGGCCGAATCGACCGCAACCGGGGACGTGAGGCCGGGGCTCCGGAACGTGAAGTTCCCCCCGACGGCGGTGGCCAGCACCTGGAGTTCGGCGATGCTGTCCGCGGTAAGCGGGGACCCCGACAGGACGGTGAAGTCGGCCAGCTTCCCGGCCGTCAGTGAGCCTTTGACGCCGGAGGCGCCGGTGGCTGCGGCGGCTCCGGTGGTGTAGGCCGCCAGGGCCTGGAACGGGCTGAGCCGTTCGTCCGGGTTCCCGAACACGGCCCCGGAGGCGGTGCGCCGGTCCACGAACGCCTGCATGCCGCGGAGCACGTTTCCGTCGGCCACGGGGCGGTCGGAGCTGCCGGCGAGTGTCACACCGGCGGACAGGAACGACGCCGCCCGGTAGGCCCAACCGAGCCGTTCCGGGCCGAGGGACAGCGTCATGCCGTCCCCGCCGTCGGCGAAGAAGCTCGCCTGAGGGGTGACGGCGATGTCCGCGGCGGCCAGCCGTTGCAGCTGTTCCGGCCGGGTCATCGAGGCGTGTTCGATCCTGTTGGGCACGGCCCGGGGGCCGTATTTGGCGGCGCAGCCGGTGATGATGTCGATCGCGAGGTCAACGGCGCGGTCGCCGATGGCGTGCGCCGCGATCGACCAGCCGGCCGCGTAGGCGGCCTCGATCTTTGCCCGGAGCGCGTCCGGTTCGGCCTGGAAGTAGCCGGTGTTGCCGGTGTTGTCCGTCCCGCCGTGGCTGCAGTAGTCATGGCTGACCGCGGCCGTTTCGCCGAGCAGCGACCCGTCCAGGAACACCTTCGCCGGGCCCAGGGACAGGAAGTCGCCGCCGAAGCCGCTGGCGATGCCCAGATCCAGTCCGGCCGGCGTGGTGCCCGGCGGGTGCTGCCCGCCGAGCGGGTGGAGCACATCCAGAACGGGCATCAGCTGCGCCCGGGCGTGGAGCCTGCCCGCGGAGGCCGCCCGCTGGTAGGCGGCCAGCTCCACGGGGCTGTGGCCGATCCAGCCGCCGCCGATCCCGGCCTCGGTGAAGCTCGTGATGCCCTCCGCGGCGTAGTAGGTGGTGGCCCGGTCCAGTGCGGCTTCGATCGCCTCGGACGAGTACGGCAGGATCAGCTGCTGGATCAGCTGCTGCGCGGTTTCCTGGACCAGCCCGGTGGGGCGGCCGTCGGCGTCGCGGACAATGACGCCGCCGTCGGGGTCCGGAAACGACGCCGGTTCGGCGCCGGCCAGCCGGAGCGCGGCCGTGTTGACTACGGCCATGTGCCCGGAGTTGTGCCGCATGAACAGCGGCCGGTTTCCCGTGATCCGGTCCAAGACGGTGATGTCCGGGAACTCGCCGCCGTGCTGCTGCTGGCTGAAGCCGGTGGCCAGCAGCCAGTCCGGCGCCGGTCCGGTCCCGGGCTCCGGCCCTGCCTCCGGCCGCGCGCTGTCTGCCGCCATGCCGGCCTCCAGCAGGGCGTAGAGCTGCGTCCGGCCGCGCGCGGCGGAGACGTCCAGTTCGCCCAGGCCGAGCCCGAACCAGGTGGTGTGGCAGTGGGCGTCGATGAAGCCGGGGGTCACGGTGGCGCCGCCGAGGTCCAGGACTTCGGCCGCGTCCAGGCCGGCCAGGTCGTCGTCGAGGCCCACAATCCGGCCCTGCCAGACTCCCAGCGAGGTGGCATGCGGGCGGCGCTCATCCATGGTGATGATGTCCGCGTTGCGCAGCAGCAGATCGAGTTTCAAGGGTTACCTACGTGGTTCTTTAGCGGTGGGAGGTGGTGACTGACTTGATGCGGGTGTAGTCCTCCAGGCCAAAGACGGAGAGGTCCTTGCCGGTCCCGGAGTGCTTGAAACCGCCGTGCGGTGCCTCGGCCGGGATCACCTGGTGGCAGTTGATCCAGACGGCGCCGAAGTCCAGCTCATTGGAGACCCGGGTGACCACTCCGTGGTTGTTGGACCAGACGCTGGAGGCCAGCGCGTACTTGGTCCCGTTGGCCAGCTCCAAGGCTTCGGCCTCGTCCCGGAAGGGCTGGATGGTGACGACGGGTCCGAAGATTTCCTCGCAGACCACCTCGTCGGCCTGGAACACCCCGTCGATGACGGTGGGTTCGAAGTGGAAGCCGGCGCCCGTCCGCTTGCCTCCGGCCAGGACCCTGGCGTTCGCGGGCAGCCGGGACATGAAGCCTTCCACCCGGTCAAGCTGGGCGGCGCTGTTCAGCGGGCCCAGGTCCGCGGCGTCGCCGCCGACCTGCAGCCCTGCGGCTGCCGCGGCGAGCGCGGCGCCGAACTCCTGGTGGATGGAGTCCTCGACGAGCACGCGGGTCACGGCGGTGCAGTCCTGCCCGGCGTTGAAGAACGCACCGAGCGCGATCTCCCTGGCCGCCACGTCAATGTCGGTGTCGGCAAAGACGATCGCCGGTGCCTTGCCGCCGAGTTCCAGGTGGACGGCCTTGAGGGTCTTCGACGCCGCGGACATCACCTGAGCCCCGGCCCGGGTGGAGCCGGTGATGGACACCATTTCCGGGATCTCGTGATCCACCATGGCGGCACCGGTCCCCCGGCCGCCGCAGATGACGTTGACGACGCCGGCGGGGTAGGCCTCCTGCGCCAGTTCGCCCAGCACCAGGGTGGACCAGGGCGTGGTGTCGGCCGGTTTCAGGACCAGCGTGTTGCCGGCGGCGAGCGCCGGTCCGATCTTCCAGATGGCCATCATGAACGGGTAGTTCCACGGGGTGATCTGGGCGACCACGCCGAGGGGTTCGCGCCGGACGGTGGAGGAAAAGCCGCGGACGTATTCGGTCTGGGCGGTCCCGGACACCACGCGGCAGGCGCCGGCGAAGAAGCGCAGCTGGTCCGCGCCGCGGAGGATCTCGATCTCGCGGGTGATCTGGCGCGGCTTGCCGGTGCAGGCGACCTCGGCGTCCAGGAGCCTGTCGACGTTGGCCTCGATGAGGTCGGCGAGTTTGAGCATCATGGCCTGGCGTTCGGCCGGGGTGGTCCGCTTGTAGCTCTGGAAGGCGGTGTGGGCGGCCTGGAAGGCGCGGTCCACGGTGGCGGCGTCGCTGTCCGGGGCGGTGCCGAGCTGGACTCCGGTGGCGGGGTCGAAGAACGGCAGGGTGGCCGCGTCCGAACCGTCGCCGGCACTGCCGGGGACGATCTCACCGTTGATGATGTTGTGCAGGGTGATCATGACAGGCTCCGGTCAGTTGCTGGCGGTCTTGGGCGAGCGGGTGGTGGGGTCCTGCGGGAGGTGCAGGACTGCCGGCAGCCCGGAGTCGACGGCACGGCGGAAAGCGGCGCGGAAGTCCTCTGCCTTCTCGACCCGTTCGCCGTAGCCGCCGTAGGACCGGGCCAGTGCGGCGAAGTCCGGGTTGGTCATGTGTGTGCCCGAGGGCCGGCCCGGGTAGTGGCCTTCCTGGTGCTCACGGATCGTGGCGAAGATGCCGTTGTCCACCACGAGGGCGATGAACTTCCCGCCGTGGCCCATGGCCGTGGCCATTTCCTGGCCGTTCATCATGAAGCAGCCGTCACCGGCCACGGAAATCACCTGGCGGCCGGGGTAGGCCAGGGAGGCAGCCACCGCCGCCGGGATCCCCATGCCCATGGCCCCGTTGCGGGGTGCGGCGAGTGAGTTCGCGGTGTTGTGCTTCAGGTAGCGGGCCGGCCACAGCGAGTGGTTCCCCGCCCCGTAGGTGATGACGGCGTCGTCGTCCATTTCCTGCTTGAGGATTTCCATGACGACGGCGAGGTCCACCCCCGTGCCTCCATCCGGCTGCGCCGAGGAGAATTTTTCGTAGTCGGCGCGGGCCCCGGCCAGCCAGCCCGCCTCTGGAGCCGCCGCGGAATCCGTGGCGGCGAATGCCGTGGCGAAGGACGCGACGTGGGCCGGAATGTGCTGGTCCAGCCGGCCGAAGTGGCCCAGCAGATCGGCGCCGGGGTGGACGACGACGGTGACGGCACCCAGTCCGCGCTTGTAGCCGTCGGAGAGCACATCGGCGCGGACGCAGCCGACGAAGACCAGCAGGTCGGCCTCGTCGAGGCGGCGGGCGTTGGCGTCGCTGCGGGCGTAGCCGAGGTAGCCGGCGTAGGCGTCGCTGTTGTGCGGGACGGCGTCGTAGGCGCGGAAGTCTGCGAGCACCGGGACGCCGTGGCGGGCGGCCCAGCCGGCCAGCGCGTCGGAGGATGCCTGGTCCCAGCCTTCGCCGCCCACCACGATCAGGGGCTTCCTGGACGCGGCCAGGCGCGTCTCGAGGCCGGCGAGATCGGCTGCTGCAGGTTCCGTCCGGGCGACGGTCCGGGGCTCCACCGTGGCCGATTCGATCGCATGGACCAGCACGTCTTCGGGCAGGCCGATCACCACGGGTCCCGGCCGGCCGCTGAGTGCTGTGAAGATGGCGTCGTCCACCACGCGGGCGGCGGAGGCAGCGTCGTCGAGCGTCACGACTTTCTTGGCGGTGCTGCCGAACCAGGCGTTGATGTCGAATTCCTGGAACGACTCCCGGCCGCGGTCCGCGACCGGGATGAGGCCCACGAACAGGATCATCGGGGTGGCGTCCTGGTGTGCGGTGTGGACGGCGATGAAGGCGTTGGCCGCGCCCGGACCACGGGTCACCATGGCCACGCCCGGAAGCTCCGTGAGCCGGCCTTCGGCGAGGGCCATGAATCCGGCGCCGCCCTCGTGGCGGGTCACCACCGTTTCAATGGAGGATCCGTGCAGGCCGTCCAGCACGTCCAGGAAGCTCTCCCCGGGGACGCCGTACACGCGCCGGATACCGGCTCGTTCCAGCTGGGCAACAATCAGGTGCCCGGCGGTGGTTGTTGTGCTCAATGCTTCATTCCCTTTTCTTCGATACTCAGTGCGGGGAGGAAAATGCCGGACAGCGCGGTCAATACGGACACCACCAGCAAGATGATGGCGCCGGGCCAGAACGAGTTGCCATTGGCGGCCACGAGGGCGGTGGCGATCAGCGGCACGAAGCCGGAGATGACGCCGGCGCTGTTGGAGGTGATGGCGACGCCGGTGTACCGGACCTTTGTGGCGAAGAGTGCGGTCAGGGCCGTTCCGGACACCGCGTAAGGGATGGACAGGGTGCACACGCCGATGATCATGGCGATGATGACCAGGGCGGGGTTGGCGGTGTCGATGGCCAGGAAGACCGGCACGGCGATGACGGCGGAGGCGATGCCGCCCCAGAGGATGACCTTGCTGGCGCCGTATTTCTCGCCCATGCGGCCGGCCCAGATCAGGGCGAAGATTTCGAAGACGGCGGCGAGGAGCGAGCCGAGAAGCAAGGTTTCGTAGGGCATCTTGAGCACCTTGGTGCCGTAGAAGACTACGAAGCTGGTGATGAGGTAGAAGCCGCCGATGCCCAGCAGCGCCGAGCACATGCCCACCAGGATCTGGCGCCAGCTCTTCGTCAGGACGCCGCGGATGGGGGCGTGCTCGGTCTCGCCGGACTCCATGAGGGCTTCGAATTCCGGGGACTCGCTGAGCTTGCTGCGGATCCACATCGAGATGGCCAGCAGCGGGATCGCCGCGATGAACGGGATGCGCCAGCCCCAGGCATCGAAGTTGGCTTGGCCCACCAGGTAGAGCATTCCGAAGAAGCCGCCGGAGGACAGGATGGTGCCGATAGGCGAGCCGAGCTGCGGGAGGGCAGCGTAGCGGGCGCGCTTGGCAACCGGGGCGTTTTCGACTGCGATGATCACCGCGCCGCTCCACTCGCCGCCGACGGCGAGGCCCTGCAGGATGCGCAGGGCAACCAGCAGGATGGGGGCCGCGACGCCGATCGTCATGTAGTTCGGGAGCAGGCCGATGAGCCCGGTCACGAGGCCGATGCCCACGATGGTGACCATCAGGATCTTCTTGCGCCCCACCTTGTCCCCCAGGGCGCCGAAGATGAAGCCCCCGATCGGGCGGGCCACGAAGCCCACGGCCAGGGTGGCAAAGGAGCTCATGGCCGAGACGAAGGGGTCCTGGGACACGAAGTACTGCGCGTTGAACACCAGCGCTGCGGCCGTGGTGAACAGGAAGAAGTCGTACCACTCCAGCGCTGTGCCGACGAGGGCCGCGAGGGCGACTTTCTTGGCCACGCTCTCATCGACAACCCCTGGCAACTGCGGGCCGGCGGTGGTGGTGGCGTTGCTTGCGCTGCTTGCCATGATTACTCCAAATAATGCGGAAGGGATGGAACCGGCCGATAAGGCCGACGGGGTGTGACTGCGCTCACCCGCTTTCTCTTGTCCCATTCTGCCAGTACATTTCGTCCAAAAAACTAGCATTGCATCACGCATTTCCATGCCTAAAATGTGTGAATGCACAATTTTCATTCGCCGGGTGATTCCCTGCGCTGGGCCGAACTGGTGGAGCTGCTCCACGGGCGGCTGGACACGCTGGCCGAAACATTTACGGCGAGGGTCCGTGACATCCCCGAGTATGCCGAAAAACAGGTGGGCTCCGGCGATCTCGAAGTGACTGCGCGCGAAACATTCAGGCGCTTGGTGGACGGGCTGCGCGGACAGGAACTCCGGCAGCAGTCCACCCTTGGTCCGGCGATGGAGTCGCTCCTCGAATTTGCTGCCGATCTGGGCGCCAAACGCGCCCGGGCCGGCATCCCGCCGGAGGCGCTCATCTCAGCCGTCCGGCTGGACTTCAGCATCATCTGGGAAGGCCTGCTGCAGATCGCCGATGCCGAGGACGCCGCGCTGCTGGCATCCAGTGTGGACAGGGTCTGGCGTGTCGTGGACCAATTCGCCACGCGGACCCACACGAGCTATCTGACCGAACGCGTGCGGATGGCCCAGGAGGAGTCCAGCATCCGCCGCGAATTCATTGCCCGGCTCTTCAACCAGGCTAGCCCCACCGCGGAGACCGTCAGCCAGGTCGCCGCCGCCCTCGGCGTGGACTCGACCGCCCGCTTCGGACTCGTGGCGGCCAGTGGCGACGCCGCAGTGAGTCTCCGAACGGCCGCGACCAGCCTGGGCTCCGGGCAACAGACACGCAGCCGGATCTTCGTCCACGAATTCGGCGGGAACACCTACGCGTTCTGGCCGCTCCCGCCATACCGGGACGTCGCCCGGCACTCTGTTCCCGCCGCGTTGACCGACATCCCATGCGGTTATGTTCCGGGCGTCGCCGGGCTGCGGGCGCTGCCCGCGGCCGCCCGCACGGCCGGAAGCCTCGCCTCCCTGCTGCGGCCTTCCGATTCCGGGCCCATGTCAGCGGAGGCCGCCTGGGCCCGGCTGGCCAAGCAGCAAATGCTCGACGTCGGCCTGGACCTGCTGGCCGACCTTGAGGCCGGCCTGTCCGGGTGCCGCGGCGGCGAACGGGAGCGGCTGAAAGAAACCGTCCAGCATTACTTGGAAACAGGGAGCATTACGGCGACAGCGCAGCAGCTCTTCTGCCACCGCAACACCATCCTCAACCGGATCAGCCGCTTTCAGGATCTGACAGGCGTGGACCTGGCGGTCCCGGCGCAGACGGCCCGGCTCGTCGTCGCTTGGGCGTGACGCCCGGCGGGTCAGGGATGGGGTAGAACTTAACCATGAATGTGCGCACCCCTGACCCGAATCCCGGCTGGCTCTCCGACGACGACCTGTTCGAAGCGCGGGGCAGGCTGCCGATGGTCTACGTCGAGGCCGTTCCGGTCCGGCTGGACCCCCTCGGGTTCGTGAACGAGGTCGGCACCCTCCTGCAGGCCGACGAGGACGGCACCATGGTCCGGTCCCTGGTGTCCGGCCGCGTTCTCTACCGCGAGACCATCCGCGCCGCCCTGCTCCGCCACATGGAGAAGGACCTGGGCCCCCTCGCCTTCCCGCAGCTTCCGGTCAGCCCGGTGCCGTTCACCGTGGCCGAGTACTTCCCGTCCCCGTCCCATACCGGCTTCACGGACGACCGCCAGCACGCCGTTGCCCTGGCGTACATCATTCCTGTGACCGGCGAATGCTCCCCGCGGCAGGACGCCCTTGAGCTGACCTGGATGACCCCGCAGGAGGTCATGGGCACGGACGTGCAGCTCGAATTCAGCGGCGGCCGGGGAGCCCTGATCCGGCAGGCCCTGGCGTTCGCGGGAGTCGGCAACTAGCCGGTTCCCTTGGGCCCGGCGCCGGCCGGGGACTCTCGGGGGCTCCCCTGCGTCCCCGACTTCACGCGGCCGATTTTGTAGACTGTTGGGCGGACCGCAAGAGAACTTTAAGGACTCCCGATGACCCACCCCCCAGCCTCCCGGAACTACAGTGAACAGCAGGCTGGATCTCTGCGGGCCGGTGACCACCTGATTCTGCCCGACGGAAACCGCTCCGCCGAGATCCATCGCGTGGATGTCGAAACCGACGATTTTGGTTCTCCCGCCATGGTGTTGGCGACCCTCAGCGGTGGCGGTGTGCTGCGGATCGCGGCGGGGTCACTGGTCCGCGTCACGGACGACGCCGGGGCCGGCACAACTGCGTCCGACACACCTGCGTCCGACACACCTGGTTCCGACGCAGCTGGGCCTGGCACAACTGAATCCGACGCTGCCGGGCCCGACAATACGGCCGCCGCCGCCGCCGTCGTCGTTCCTCCCCAGCCTATTGCGCCGCCCGCCGTGAGCGGACCCAGCGAGGCGGACCTGGCGCTCATCCCGGCCCCCGACGGCACGCCGGAGTCGGTGGTGGAGGCCGCGGCCGAGGCCCATCCGGGCGCCGTCGGGGTGCTCCTGCTCAGTGAACGGCTCGCCAAGGGCATCAACACCAAGTCCGGGAGCTGCCTGAAGGATCTCAGCGACCTCGCGCACGAGCTCTTCGTCACCCTCAAGGACCCCGACAACGCCCTGGGGGTCGCGGACCTGCTTAACGTCCTGCCATTCGACGGCAACCCCGACCGCTGGGCTTCGGTGGAGTCATCGCTGGCGCTCTCCAGCTACATCTGCCGCCAGCTGGGTCAGGACCAGCGCGCCGGGATCTACGAGACACTGCTCCGCGCGCCGGAGGCCATGGAAACGGACCCGTTCAAGGCCCGAATCAACGCCAAGGTGCGCCAGCGCTCGCTCAACGAGCCCAACCTGTACGACAAGGAAATCTTCCGCTCGATCGACAACGCGAACCAGGACGCGGAACGCGAATGGCGCCTGCTGCGGCTCGAGGCGCTTCTGTTCCTGCGCGCGCACGGCGGCTCCGAAACGATCGGCACCGTTGAGCTGGAACGCCGGATCGCCAACGAGCTCGAATCGGTCCGCGCCTGAGGTCTAGCGTTGGGCCCTACCCGTGGCGGGCACGGAGTTGTAGATTCACCCCATGACGAACAATCTGAGCGTTGTGATCAATTCCGACGCGCAGCAAGTTTGGACCATGCTGCGCGAACCCGCCAAGATCGCCCAATGGCACGGCTGGGTGGCCGATGACCAAGAGGCCGAAATCAACGAAATCTACTTCGGCCCCAATGTGGTCGAAGGCGCCGACCACACCTCCCTGGTGGTCGACGGCGGCGACGTTTTCACCCTGAAACCTGTCCCCACGGGCACGGAGGTCAGCGTCACCCGGGCGGCAATCGACCACAATTCCGAGTGGGCGGCCTGGGACGAGGACATCACCCAGGGCTGGCTGACATTCCTCCACCAGTTGCGCTTCGCCCTGGAACGGCACCCGCACGGCAAGCGCCGGACCTTCTTCTTCTCCGTGCCCGGCTCCGGCGGGTCCGCGATAGAGAAACTGGGGCTCAGCGATGTCCCGTCGCCGGGGGACCCGTATTCGCTCACCTTGCCCACGGGCGAGAAAATCTCCGGCAAAGTGTGGTTCCGCAGCAACCACCAGGTGGGACTGACCGTCCACAACTATGCCGAGCACGGGGACGGCCTGCTGATCGTGGCGGACCAGCCCGCCATCGCCGACGTCCGGCCCGACGGCGGATCCCTCGCAATCGTCTCCACCTACGACCTCGGGGCCCACCAGCTGGAGGCGGTCCGCGACTACTGGGACAAGTGGCGGGCTGAGAACTACCCCACATCGGATCCCGTCCACTGAGTCCTGAGCTGCGTTAGCTGGCACACTTGAACCGTGCCAGCCAATCCCGACTTCGCGTCTTCGTCCCCCGCGCCCGCCCGGCAGTCCGAGTTCTCCTTCCGCGTGGGCAAACGCCTGAGCGAGGCGTGCCCGCCGTCGGCCGGGCAGGTTGCCGCCAACGGCGGTGAGTTCCTGGGCCGGACCGGCACCATCGCCACCCCGCACGGGGAGATCCAGACCCCGGCGTTCATCGCCGTCGGCACCAAGGCCACAGTCAAGTCCGTGCTGCCGGAATCCATTGCCGAACTCGGCGCGCAGGCGGTGCTGGCCAACGCCTACCACCTGTACCTGCAGCCGGGCGCGGACATCCTGGACGAGGCCGGAGGCCTGGGCGCGTTCATGAACTGGCGCGGTCCCACGTTCACCGATTCCGGCGGTTTCCAGGTGATGAGCCTGGGCTCGGGGTTCAAGAAGGTCATCGACATGAAGTCGGTGGACAATTCAGGGCCCGACGACGCCGTCGCCCCCGGGAAAGAACGCCTGGCCCACGTGGACGAGGAAGGCGTGTGGTTCAAGAGCCATCTCAACGGCGACCGGCACCGCTTCAGCCCCGAGATCTCCATGAACGTCCAGCACCAGATCGGCGCGGACATCATGTTCGCGTTCGACGAGCTCACCACGCTGCAGAACTCCCGCGGTTACCAGGAGGAGTCCCTGGAGCGGACCCGGCGCTGGGCCGAACGGTGCATTACCGAGCACTTCCGGCTCACGGACGAGCGCGCCGGCAAGCCCTACCAGGCCCTGTTCGGGGTGATCCAGGGCGCCCAGTACGAGGACCTGCGCCGCAAGGCCTGCCGCGACCTCGGCGCCATGAACTTCGACGGCTTCGGGATCGGCGGGGCGCTGGAGAAAGAGAACCTCGGCACGATCGTGCGCTGGTGCAACGAGGAGCTGCCGGAGAACAAGCCGCGGCACCTGCTGGGCATCTCCGAACCGGACGACATCTTCACGGCCATTGAAAACGGAGCGGACACCTTCGACTGCGTCTCCCCCACCCGGGTGGCCCGCAACTCGGCGTTCTACCACCCCACCGGCCGGTACAACCTCTCCGGCGCGAAGTACAAACGCGACTTCGGCCCGCTGCAGGAAGGCTGCGACTGCTACGCCTGCCTGAACTATTCGCGGGCCTACATCCACCACCTGTTCAAGGCCAAGGAGATGGTCTCGGCCACCCTGATCTCGATCCACAACGAACGCTTCGTGGTGAAGATGGTCGACGACGCCCGGCTCGCCATTGAGGCCGGCAACTTCTTCGAGTTCAAGGCCGAGACCTCCGGCGACCCCGCAACGTTCCGGCGACCTCGAGGTTTTCCAGAGTACGACGGCGGCCCGCTACTCGGGTGCCGGGCCGTCAGGCCGTCAGTTGGTGAGGTGCAGCGACGCCGCGAGTGCCGAGTCGGCGTCCCGAAGGACCTTGGCCGCCACTTGGAGGCCCTCGATCCGGCCCAGGGAGACGTCCTCGTGCTCGATGTTGACCAGCATGTCCGGGTCCACCTCGTAGAGCGCGCGCAGGAACTCGGTCCAGTAGGCCGTGTCGTGCCCGCGGCCCAGGGCAACGAAGTCCCAGGCGGAGTCCTTGGGCCATTCGTTGGCCCACTCGTCGCCGCCGAGGTTGGTGCGGTTTTCGYCCGGGGAGAGCCGCCGGAAGCTGTTGTCGAGGACGCCGTAGAGCGCTGCGTTGGCGGCATTGATGCGGACGTCCTTCGCCGCCGCCTGGAAGACCAGCGGGCCGAGTTCGCGGACCACCGCGACCGGATCCATCTGCTGCCAGAACAGGTGCGAGGCATCAAGCTCGACGCCGACGTGGGTCGCGTTGGTGAGCTCGATGAGCTTGTGGACATCGGCGGTGTTGAACACGATGTTCTGCGGGTGCAGCTCGAGGGCCACCTTCACGCCATGGTCGGCGGCCAGGCGGTCGGTTTCCTTCCAGAAGTCGGCCGCGATGCCCCACTGGTAGTCGAGCACGTCCAGGGCCGCCGAGTTCCAGGCGTTGACCACCCAGTTGACCGTGGTGGCCCCGGGTTCGCCGCCGGGCAGGCCGGACATGGTCACCACACGGTCCTGCCCCAGCCGCTGCGCCAGGCGGATGGAGCGGCGGATGTCCTCGGCGTGCTTCGCGCTGATTTCACGCTTGGGGTGCAGCGGGTTGCCATTGCAGTTCAGGCCGGCAATCGAGACGCCGGTGCCCTCGAAAATCGCGAGGTAGTCATCGCGGGCCGCATCGCTTTCCAGGATCTGGTCCATGGTGGGGACGTGGACGGCCGGCAGGAACCCGCCCGTGTTGATTTCGACGCCGGTCAGTCCGAGGTTGGCGATGACCTTGAGGGCCTCGGGAAGGGGCCGGTCGTGCAGGATTGCGTTGTAGACGCCGAGTTTCATAGCGTGATTTTCTTTCCGTTGTTGAGGGCGGATTCGGTGACTGCGCCGAGCAGCTGCATGTTGCGCACGCCCTCGTCGAACGTGGCGCAGCGGGGCAGGGAGTCCGCCTCACTGAGGCCGGCGACCTCCTCGAGGAAGGCCCGGGCCTGGTAGCCGAAGGCGTCGTTCTGGCCGAAGCCGACGCTGGGCGCGTCCATGGCCAGCCCGCCCGCGATATAGGGGTGTCCGGGGCCGAGGATCACCTGGCGGTAGCCGTTTTCGTTGGCCGGGCCGTCGTTGAGGAACAGCTCGATCTCCGCGGGGCGGCGCTGGTCGAACCGGGCGGCACCGTTCTCACAGAAGACCTCGAAGATGAGGCTGTTGGCGTGCCCTGCGGCGACCCGGGAGACCTCGAAGCCGCCTGCACCGTTCTCGAATTCGGCGGAAAACACCGCGTAGTCGTCGTTCTCGACCGGCTCGAACGTGTCGCTGACCGCGGCGTGGTCGTGGCCCATGACGGCGCCCAGCGGCAGCGGCCGCTTGTCGATCACGGTGCTGAGGCGTCCGCCGCTGATGGACTTGATGTCGCCGCAGAGGAACTCAGCGACGTACGTCAGGTGGCTGCCGACGTCGGCCAGGGCGCCGGAACCCGGGCCGCCTTTGTAACGCCAGCTCATGGGCGCCGACGGGCTGAACCCGTAGTCAGTCCAGTAGCGGCCGCTGAAGTGCAGGCCGTTCCCCAGCACGCCGGCGCGGATGAGGTCCCGGATGTAGGCGATGCCCGGCGTGCGGCGGAAGGTGAACCCGATGCGGGCAATCGAGCTGGCGCTGCGGGCCGCCTCGGCCATGGCGCGGGCGTCCTCAATGGAGTCGCTCAGCGGCTTCTCGCACAGCACATGCTTGCCGGCGGCCAGCAGGCCTTCCACGACTTCGCGGTGGAGGGAGTTCGCGATCACGACGCTCACGACGTCGATGTCATCGGCCTCGGCGATCGCCTGCCACGAGGTGTCATGGCGTTCGTAGCCGAAACGGTTCGCGGCCAGGGAACCGAACTCGGCGTTGACGTCGCCGATGGAGACCAGCCGGATAGGAGGAAGAACCGGGCTGTAGAGCGCCGACGCCGTGCGGTACGCGGCCGCATGCGCTTTTCCTGCCATTCCGGCGCCGATTACGGCAACTCCCAAACTGTCAGCCATCGATTTCTCCTTTGAAATTCGGTCAGACCGACGGCCCGACGATAGAAATTGGAGCGCTACAAAATCTGGCGCTGAACAAAAGCGTAGCTATGTGCATATGTCCTGTCAATGGTTGACCGGATATCCTCGGATGAGACGTGAAAGGCCCTGCAGATGTCGTTGAATACCCCCAGAACCCGCCGCCCTACGATCTACGATGTCGCCAAGAGCGCCGGCGTCTCCCCGTCATTGGTCTCGCTCGTGCTCCAAAACCCGTCAAAGGTCAGCGAGAAGCGTCGGGAGGCCGTCCGGGCGGCAATGTCGGAGCTCGGTTATCGCCCCAGCCGGGCGGCGACCACGCTCGCCAGCAGCCAGACGAAAAGCATCGGGCTGGTCATTGACGACTTCCGGAACCCCTGGTTCGTGGACCTCCTGCGCGGCATGGAATCCGTGTTCTCCCCCCACGGCTACCAGGTCACCCTCGCGGATTCCCGCCCGGGCGAGAACCGCATCACGGAGGCCGTGGACGGCCTGCTGTCCATGCACGTGGAGGGCCTCGTCATCGCCGCCGAGCCAAGCGAGTCCATGATGGCCGGCACTTGGGTTCCCGCCGGCGTCGCCGGCTGGCGGAACGGCGTTCCGGCCGGCGCCGGGCTCATCACCAACGACGACGACGGCGGCGGCCGCATGGCGGCGGAGCACCTGATCGGGCTCGGCCACACGCGCATCGGACACCTCTCGGGTTCCGGCGGCGCCGCGGGCCACCGGCGGGAGGGCTTCCGCCGCCGCATCCTGGAGGCCGGCGTCGAGGTCAGGATCGCCGGTGAATCCCGCGGCACCTCTGAGGAGGACGGCTATGCGGCCGCCTGCTGGGTCCTTGACCACCACCCCGACACCACCGCCCTGTTCGCCGCCAATGACACCATGGCCCTGGGCGCCTTCGCCGCAGCCAAGGCCCGGGGCCTGTCCATCCCGGAAGAGCTCTCCGTGATCGGCTACGACAACTCCCCGCTGGCCAAGTCGCGGTATCTGGACATGACCTCGGTGGACAACCGGAGTGACATTGTCGGGTCCGGCGTCGCAAGCGCCCTGCTGGCACGGATCCAGGACCCCGCCCTCGAGCCTGAGCGCCAGCTGATCGAGCCGGACCTCATCGTCCGCGGCACCACTGCCCGCGTTCCCGGCTGACGGGGCCGCCACCGAATTCGTGGGAGACCACCGAGTTCGCCGTAACTTTGCGGCGCCTTCGCCGCGTTCCGGCGAATTGGGCGGCGTCCAAAGCAGCCGTCCCCTAAAGAAGCCAAGGTGCGGCGCCCTCCTGTTTTCCACATAGCGACGGCGGGGCCTCCCGCCCGCTCCAACAGCGGCCGAGGCTGGTGGCATGACGCATAACCCCGTGCTGGAGCTGCCGCCGACCGGTAACCTCTGGCGCACCGAACAGCTCCTGGATCTCGGCTTCAGCTCGCGCGCTGTCCGCTCGCTCCTCGATTCAGGCACCCTCGTCCGGCTCCGGCACGGCTGCTACATCCGCGCCAGCCTCTGGAACGCCCAGTCGCCTACTGTCCGGAGCCGGCAGCTCATCTACGCGCATGCCCACGGAACGCGTACGACGTCGACAGGCGCCTTCCACTACAGCCACACTTCCGCAGCGCGCCTCCGCCTCCTCCACCTGTGGGAAGTGGATGACGTGATCCATGTCCTCCAGAAAGTACGGCCCTCGAACGAGCGTCACGGCAGGGACGTCCGCTGCCACACGCGCCCCTTCGCCGACCATGACGTCGCCGTGGTGAACGGCCTCCGGACCACTTCCCTGGAGCGCACGACGGCCGACTGCGCCATGCTGCTGCCCTACAGGCAGGCGTTGATCCTCACCGACCACGCGCTTAGACTCGGCGCGGACCCGGGCGCCCTGCAGGCCATGGCAGATGATCTGGACGGCCGCCGGGGCATTCGGACTTTCCGCCGCGTCCTGGCCGCGGCCGATCCTCGCTCCGAATCTCCCGGCGAGACCCTGACCCGCGACCTGATCCTGCGGCTGCGGATCCGGCCGCCTGAGCCGCAGCTGGAAGTGTCGAGCCGCGCCGGGCGCCATCGCCTGGACTTTGCATGGAAGGAAGAAAAGGTCGCCCTCGAGTTCGACGGCAAGATCAAGTACTTCGACTACAGTCCCACGGCCGAGGTGCTCTTCGAGGAACGGCGCCGGGAGAAGGCCTTGGTTGAAGAGGGCTGGCGGTTCGTCCGTGTGGAGTGGAAGGACCTCTTTCGCGAGCAGGAATTCAAGCACCGTCTGCTTCGTGCGCTGGCCGGCCGCCGGTACCCCTGAGCGTCGAATGCGTTGCGGCGCCCGGCACCCCACACCCCAAAGACTCGAATTCGCCGGTAGCCCGCCACGTCGTCGGAAACTTACGGCGACACCGCGGGCTTCCGGCGAATTAGGCGGCTTTTGGCTCCGCTCCGAACCTGATGGCCCCGAACTGGCCCGCGGACGGCGGCGGAGTCCTAGGCGCCGTAGCTCGGTTCGCGCTTCTTGACCCAGCCGATGGCGAGCGAGGTCAGCGGGACGAAGGCGAACTCCACGAGCGTCTTGTAGAGGAAGCCCACGAGGACGTAGTTCACGAACATCGCTGCGTCGGTAATTCCGATCACGGATGCGGCGATGCTGCAGAAAATCAGGGTGTCCACGAACTCACCCGCCACGGAGGAGCCCATGATGCGCGCCCACAGGGACCTTTCCCCGGTCCGCGCCTTCATCTTCACCAAGATCCAGGAGTTGATGGTCTGGCCGGCGAGGAAGGCCAGCAGGGATGCCAGCACAATCTGCGGGACCGGCCCCAGTGCGCCTTCCAAGGCTGCCTGTTTGGAGGAACCGTACTCGTCGTCGAACCCCGGAAGGGCGATGATGACCCAGTAGCAGAGCGACGCGAAGACGGACAGCGCAAAGCTGGTGATGATGGCCTTGCGCGCCACTTTGAAGCCGTAGACCTCGCTGATGACATCGCCCAGGATGTACGCCAGCGGGAAGAGGAAGAAGCCGCCGTCGGTGATGACGGGGCCGATCGCCACGCCCTTGGACGCCCCGATGTTGGACAGGATCAGCACCACGGCCATGACAGCGAGCATGATGCCGAAATGTGGGGAGCCGATCGAGGCGAACCTTGGTGCGGCTGACGCCGGGAAGGTCTTGGCGGAGGTCATGGGCATTCCATTCGTAGTGGTTCGCTCGGCGGCCCACACCTGCAAAGGGAACACGCTGGGCGGCCGGCTGTATTAGCACTGGACGGTCCCGGTAATACAAGCAGCCGGAACCGCCTCCATTCTCGCACCCGACGGTGCGGGAGCCTGATGCAGCCGGAGCTTCACCCTGTGAACGCTCCGGGCGTGGTGGCAGGATGGGGCCAAGGAGGAGCCCCATGCCTGACACCGCAGTTTCCACGCGCGCCCTCGTCAAGCGGTACCGCGACGTCACCGCCGTCGACTCGCTCAACCTCGACGTCCGCCGGGGCGAGATCTACGGGTTCCTCGGCAGGAACGGGGCGGGCAAAACGACCACCATCCGCATGATGCTCGGCCTGATCCGGCCGAGCAGCGGGGAGGTGACCGTCCTAGGCAAGCGCATCATCCCTGGCGAGACCGCTGTATTCGCCCGCGTTGGCTTCATCGTCGAGACCGCGACCGCCTACCCCAACCTCACCGTGCGCGAGAATCTGGACATCCAGCGCCGGCTCACCGGCTCGCCGCCGCGGTCGGTCGCCGACTCGATCACGCTGCTGCGCTTGGATCCTTATGCCGATCGGCGTGCCGGGCAGCTCTCGCTCGGCAACAAACAGCGTCTAGCCCTCGCCCGCGCACTGCTGCACTCCCCCGAACTGCTCGTGCTCGACGAGCCCGCCAACGGCCTTGATCCGGCCGGCATAGTCGAGATCCGCGAGCTGCTCCGTTCGCTCGCCGACAAGCGCGGCGCCACCGTCTTCATGTCGAGCCACATCCTCGCCGAGGTCGCTCACCTGGCCGACCGCATCGGTATCGTCCACGACGGCCGTCTCATCGAGGAGTCGTCGCGCGACGAACTCGCCGCGAAGGCGCGCGCGTTCGCGACCGACGCCTACACCCCGGAAGAGCGCGAGCAGGCGCTGCTCACACTGGATCTGGAGCGCTACTTCCTGGCGCGGACGGGCGATGCGCGCGGTGCCGATGGCCGGAGGACCGGCGCTTCGTCCGAGGGCGGCGCGGTTTGATGTTCGGTCAGGTTCTTGGCACCGAGTTCATGAAGCTCCACCGTGCCAAGGCGACGTGGGCCACGCTGGCGGTGCTCGCGATCATGCCGCTCGGTATTGCGCTTTTCATGTGGATCGTGCGCGAACCGGGGCGGGCGGCCCAGCTGGGGCTTCTGGGTACCAAAGCGAGCCTTGCCGGGCTTGAGGCGACGTGGCTCCAATACTTCTACATGCTCACGCTGGTCTTCGGTGTCGGCGGGATGCTGCTGCTGACCTTCATCATCGCCTACCTGTTTGGCCGGGAGTACGGTGATGCCACCGCCAAGAACATGCTCGCGCTGCCCGTGGCCCGTCATTGGTTCGCCGTCGCCAAGCTGGCGGTCGCGGCCGTGTGGTGGATGGCGCTCATCGTCATAGTCCTCGTCGAGGCCATGGCGATCGGACTGGTGTTGGGGCTGCCGGGGTTCTCGGCAGAGTTGGCCGCGGCGGGAATCGCACACGTGCTCCTCGCTGCGACGATCTCATTCCTGCTCGCGCCCGTGGTCGCCTGGATCGCTGTGTGGAGCCGAGGCGAAGTGGCCCCCATCGCTTTCTCGCTCGTTACGCTGGCCCTGGGCAATCTGTTCGGCAAGACCGGCTGGGCGGAGTGGTTCCCTTATTCGATCGTCCCGCTGCTGATCGGCATGGTGGCCGATCCTGTCGGCTCGCTCCCGCCAGGCAGCTATGTTGTGCTCGCGGGAACGTTCGTGGCGGGCACCGCCGCAACGATCCTGCAGCTGCGGTTCGCAGACAACGCCCAATAGCGTGGGCCCGGGCCGCCGTCGTTGTCGCCGTCCCTTCGCTCCTTAGGCCGCGAGTTCGCCGGATACGCGCCAAGTCGCCGTAAACATACGGCGACCCGGCGCGCTTCCGGCGAATTCGAGGACGGCCTGCGGCCTGCCCTAGCGGCGCGAGGCGTCGATGAGGTCCTTGTCCTCGTCCCTGCCGCCCTCGCCCGGACCACCAGCAGCCGCGTCCGGACCAGCAGCCGCCCCCGCAGCCGCGCCCGGACCAGTAGCCGCCGTCCCCGCAGCCGCGTCCGGACCAGCGGCCGCCCAGGCGTGGCCCTGCTCGTGGTCCAGGTGCGTGGACTTCTTGTTCTTCAGCGCGAAGATGTAGACCAGCAGGGAGATGGCGATGGCCACGGTGACGTAGGTGAAGAACAGCTCTTCCTGCCCGGTCTTCTGCAGAGCAGCGCCGATGAGCGGGACGGTGCCGCCGAAGAGAGAGTTGGCGATCGCGTAGCCCAGGCCCACCCCGAGGGCGCGGATGGACGCGGGGAAGAGCTCGGCCTTCACTAGGGCGTTGATGGAGGTGTAGCCGCCCACGATCAGCAGACCGCCCATCATCAGCAGGAACGCGGTGATCGGATCCTTGGTCCCCGCGAGCGCGGACAGGAGCGGCCAGGTGAACAGGACGCCGGTGATGCCGAACCACAGCAGCAGCGGTTTGCGGCCGACCTTGTCCGAGATGATGCCGTAAACCGGCTGGAGCAGCATGAAGATGAACAGTGCCCAGAAGTTGATGACCGACGTGTCCGTCTTGGCGATGCCGGAGGTATCGTTCATGAACTTCAGGATGAAGTTGGTGTACGTGTAGAACGCCACCGTGCCGCCAAGGGTGATTCCGATGCAGATCATGAGCGGTTTCCAGTAGCTGGTGAACAGCAGCTTCATGGTCCCGGGCTGCGCCTGGCCTCCCACGGCAGGGGCCTTTGCGGCCTCGAGCTGTTCGGCCGAGACGGTTTCCTCCATGGAGCGCCGCAGCCAGAGGACCACCAGCGCGGCCACGCCGCCCACCGCGAACGGGATGCGCCAGCCCCACTCGGTCAGCTCAGCCTTGGGCATGGCGTTCTGCAAGACCACAAGGACCAGCAGTGCCAGCATCTGTCCGCCGATCAGCGTGACGTACTGGAAGCTGGAGAAGAAGCCGCGGCGCTTGGACGTGGCAGCCTCGGACATGTACGTGGCGCTGGTGCCGTACTCACCGCCCACGGAGAAGCCCTGGATCACGCGGATGAGGACCAGCAGGATCAGGGCCCACAGGCCGATCACGTCCTGGGTGGGCAGCACCGCAATCGCGAAAGAGCCCGCGGACATCATGGTCACGCTCAGTGTCAACGCGGCTTTGCGGCCCTTGCGGTCGGCGTACCGGCCAAAGAACCAGGCACCGATCGGGCGCATCAGGAACGACGTCGAGAAGACGGCCATCGCCTCGAGACCGGCCTGGAGCTCGTCCTTGGAGTTGAAGAAGTGCGCCTGGAAGTAGGCCGCGAACACGGTGTAGACGTAGAGGTCGTACCACTCAACAAGGTTGCCGGCCGAGCCTTTGAGGATGTTGCCGACGGCTTTCCGGGTCTGGGCCGCTTCGGTCAGTTGGGTGCTCATCAATGAACCTTCCTGGATCCGGCGCCGCCTGTAAGCAACACCGTCCGCCACCCTAGTCCGCGTGATCCGGAACACTCAGGTTTTGTTCATACTGTTCATGGAACGCTTGTTCATGAGCACAATGCGCGCGGTTTTGGCGGGATGGCAGGATGGGACCATGACTTCTACCGCATTCGATTCCACCGCCCTGGCGGATGGCGCTGCTGCTTCCGATACAGCTACCGAGCCCGCCTCCTCCCCCGCCGTCGCGCTGACCATCGCAGGCTCCGAAGCGACCGGCGGCGCCGGCGCGCAGGCTGACCTGAAGACGTTCCAGGAACTCGGCGTCTTCGGGATCGCGAACCTGACCTGCATCGTGTCCTTCGACCCCAAGGACAACTGGAACCACCGCTTTGTCCCGGTGGACCAGCAGGTCATCGCGGACCAGCTGGAAGCGACGACGGCGGCCTACGGTGCCGCGTCCGGCGCACCGGCCGTGCTGGACACCGTCAAGATCGGCATGCTGGGCAGCCCGGCGACGATTTCGACCGTGGCCGCGGCGCTGGCTGCCGGGCAGTTCGCCAACGTGGTGCTGGATCCGGTGCTGATCTGCAAGGGCCAGGAGCCGGGCCACGCCCTGGACACCGACCAGGCGCTCAAGTCCCACATCCTGCCGCTGGCCACCTTCGTCACGCCCAACCATTTCGAGGCCGAGTCGCTCTCCGGGCTGGAGATCAGCGACGTCGAGTCCCTCAAGGCCGCCGCGGTCCGCATCCATGAGCTCAGCGGCGCCGCGGTGCTCGCCAAGGGCGGCGTGCGGCTCGAAGGCCCCGACGCCGTCGACGTCTACTACGACGGCGAAACCCTGGAAGTCCTGTCCGCCCCGAAGGTGGGCGAGGTGGCAGTCTCCGGCGCCGGGTGCTCATTGGCCGCGGCGGTGACGGCCGAGCTCGCCAAGGGTGCGACGCCGCTGGCCGCCGCCCGGACGGCGAAGGCGTTTGTGACCGCCGGCATCCGGAACCGTGTGGCCTCGGGCGCCCCGTTCGATGCCTTGTGGCAGGGCGGCCCGCGCTAACTCGTTGCTGGGATCGTTGGAGGGAACGGCAATGGCACAGCACTTTGAGTCCGTGGAGGAATACATCGCCTCGTTTCCTGCTGACGTGCAGGAGGCGCTGCAGGAGATCCGGCGATGCTGCCATGCGGCGGTACCCGGATCAGGGGAGAAGATCAGTTACGGCATCCCGACGATCACGCTCGGGGGCAGATACGTCGTATATTTCGCGGGCTGGGCGCACCACATCTCCGTCTACCCCGTGCCCGACGGCGACGAATCGCTGAGCACGGAACTCGCTCCCTACCGCGCAGCGAAGGGCACCCTGAAGTTCCCGTTGCGGAAGCCTGTCCCGTACGAGCTGATTGGAAAAGTGGCGGCGGCCTTGGCACAAGAGCGCCGGAGCGGGACTCCCTAAGCCGCCGATTTCGCCGGAGTCCCTCCAATTCGCCGGAAGTTTGCGGCGAACTGGAGGGCTTCCGGCGATGTGGGTCCCGGTAGGCCACCCGTCAGCGCGGGTCCGCGACCTTCCCCATGAAGACCGGGAGCCCGGTTTCGGTGTGCACGACCTGGTAGAGGAACGGCCGGTCGAAGTCGATGGTCTGGTCCGGGAGGGGCGGCACACCGGTCACGGCGCCGTTGATCTGCGTCACGGCGGCGGCCACCGTTCCCTTCTCGGCAACTGTGATGTTGGCGGCCTGGGCGGCCTGCGTGAGCGTCAGCTTCGGCTGGATGGCGTCGAAGTCTTCGGTGGTGACCAGGGTCCTGGCCAGCCCCAGCGCTTCAAATACCTTCCGCAGGTCGAAGGTGGTCTTGTGGTCCCACTTGGGCAGGGAGATCAGTGCGGAGACCTCCGGGGCCGTGTCCAGGGCCGCCGCAATTGCCGTCAGCTTGGCCGCCGTGAGGCTCTCCGGCCCAATGCCTGGACCGGGCAGCACCAGCCGCATGGCAAAACCTTCTGCGTATGGCAGCTCCACCGCCCGCCAGCCAGGGCCCTCCGCATAGGCCAGCTGCAGCGAGTTATACATGGTCGGCACGCTGATTTCCTCGCCACCTGAGGTCGTGAAAGGTCCGTCCGAGGTGTCGTTCGGGTCGAAAGGAGACTGCCACGCCGCGGCGAAGTACAGGACATTGAGGAGGCTGAACGTGTTGTCGCGATCGTACTCCGCGGGTGCTTTCTTGATCCGGCCGCCCGTGTTCCGGTCCACCCAGGCATCCAGGGCCGGCCTCGTGGCTGCCTCATCCCGGAAATCTACGGGGTACACCCCGGTGCCGTAGTGCCGGGCAAGAGTTTCCAGGTAGTTCCTCCCGGTTGGTACGTCATTGTCCACAAACAGACCGTTGGCCGCATGCATGACCGGCTTCCGGGGCGGATCCTTTTCGTCGACCGAGCCGGGATCACCTTCGTACGCCGCCAGGGACTCGAACAGGGCGTTCATGGCCTCATCCCGGTTGCCGTCCGGGAGCCCCAGCACCTGGTCCATTTCGACGGCGGTCTCCCCGGACGCCCCTGCCCGCAGCATGGCGAGCGCGATCAGCAGGCTGCCGGGGGACGACACCACGTTCCCTTCGGCCCCGTCACCGCCGTCGGCCAGCAGCGCGGCTCCCAACGTCAGGGCGGAAGCCCGGAATGCCTGAAATTCGGCAGCGTACGCGGCGCGGACCACCGGAACCCGTTCGACGCCGTCGGCCTTCACAAGCCCTGGTACCGGGGGCGCACAAGCCGTGAGCACCGCGATGGTTCCCGCCGCCACAATTTTCGCCATGCGGTGATCCTTCATGGCCACACTTTTCGCCTCGATGGGTGCGCAGTTCGCCGGAATGTCTCCAGTTCGCCGGACATGTCCGGCGAACCGGGAAGCTTCCGGCGAACTCGCCGGGCCCTAGCGCCGCGGGACGTTCCGCAGGTTGCTCCGTGCCATGCTGACGGCCTCGCCGGCGCCCCGGTTCAGGACCACTTTGGACATGGCCGTGGCGAAGCCCAGGACCTGCGCGCCCTTGATCTTCGGCGGGAGGGACAAGGCCTTGGGGTCCGTGATGAGCTCCACCAGCGACGGGCCGGGGTGGGCGAACGCTTCCCGGTACGCGGCCTCGATGCGGGCCGGATCCGTGACCCGCTCGGCGTGGAAGCCCAGGGCACGGGCAACGTCCGCGTAGTTGGCGTCCGGGACGTCGACGCCGAAGTCCGGGAGCCCGTCCACCAGCATTTCGAGTTTCACCATGCCCAGGGTGGAGTTGTTGAAGACCACCACGTTCACGGGCAGCCGGTGCGCTGCGACCGTGATGAGCTCGCCCAGCAGCATCGACAGGCCGCCGTCGCCGGAGACCGAAACCACCTGCCGGCCGGGGTAGGCCAGCTGGGCGCCGATCGCGTGCGGCAGCGCGTTGGCCATGGACCCGTGCAGGTACGAGCCGATCAGCCGGCGGGTTCCCAGCGGGTTGATGTACCGGGCGGTCCAGACATTGCACATGCCGGTGTCCGCCGTGAAAATCGCATCCCTCGCCGCCACCTGGTCCAGCAGCGAGGCCGCATATTCCGGGTGGATCGGCTGTTTCGTCCCGACGTTGCGGGTATACGCCCCCACGGCCTTGTTCATGAGCCGGTCGTGCTTCTTCAGCATCGCATCCAGGAAACGGCGGCTCTTCTTGGCCGTGACCAACGGCATGAGGGCGGCAAGGGTGGGGAGGACGTCGCCGTGCACTGCGACGTCGACGTCGGTCCGCCGCCCCAGTTTGTGCGCGGCCCGGTCCACCTGCGCCGTCCGGGTTCCGGGAAGGAACTGGTCGTACGGGAAGTCCGTGCCCAGCAGGATCAGCAGGTCCGCGTCCTCGATGCCCTCGGCCGCGGCGCCGTAACCCAGCAGCCCGGTCATGCCGATGTCATAGGCGTTGTCGTACTGCATGAAGTCTTTGCCGCGGAGGCTGTGGCCGATCGGCGCCGCGATCAGCCCGGCGAGCGCAATCACCTCGTCGTGCGCGCCCTCGACGCCGGCACCGGCAAAGATGGCCACCTTGCCGGCGGCGTTGATGGCGTCGGCCAGTTCCTGCACACTCGCGGGGTCCGGCATCAGCGTCGCCGGCCGGAAGGTCGCCGGGGCCGGCGTTTCGGCCGTCGCCTCCAGGCCGGCGATGTCACCGGGAAGGGTCACGACGGCGACGCCCCTGAGGCCGACGGCGTGCTGGATGGCGCTGTGCATGACGCGGGGCGCCTGCTCCGCGGTGCTGATCAGCTCGGAGTAGACCGAGCACTCGTTGAAGAGCCGGTCGGGGTGGGTTTCCTGGAAGAAACTGCTGCCGATCTGCTTGCTGGGGATGTGCGAGGCGATGGCCAGCACCGGCGCCCCGGAACGGTTGGCGTCGTACAGGCCGTTGATCAGGTGCAGGTTGCCGGGCCCGCAGGAGCCGGCGCACACCGCGAGCCGGCCGGTCAGCTGGGCTTCCGCCGCCGCGGCGAAGGCGGCCGCCTCCTCATGCCGGACATGGATCCAGTCGATACCGCCTTGTTGCGAGCCGCCGGTCTTGCGGACGGCGTCGACAATCGGGTTGAGACTGTCCCCCACAATCCCGTAGATCCGCTGCACGCCGGCAGCCTGGAGTTGTTCGATGAGCTGGGTGGCAAGTTCCTTGGCCATGGGCGCACGCTCCCGCGAGATGGATCGATGAGCTGACACAGGCCAATATAGTCTGCCCAGCTGTCAGCCACGCCCAAGGCGACGCTCCCTCACCTTCTGCAGCAAACTCCCGGACGCTCCCTCACCTGATGTGCGGGAGCGACGCATCGAAAGCCGCAGGAAATGAGGGAGCGACGAGCAGTAACGGGCAGGATCTGAGGGAGGGTCCAGGAGGAACCCGCAGGAACTGAGGGAGGGTCAGCTCCCGGAGTGCGCCTGCAGGAAGGAGTAGACCTCGGTCTCGTCCACGCCCGGGAAGGCGCCCGGCGGCATGGCCGCCAGCAGGTGGGAGTGGGCCCGCGCCGAGGGCCAGGCGTTCCCGGCCCACTCGGCGGTCAGCGACGCCGGCGGGCGGCGGCAGCAGCTTTCGTCCGGGCAGGTGGACTTGGACCGCTCGGTGGTGTCGCGGCCGCGGAACCACTTCACGTGCGCATACGGGACACCCACGGACAGGGAGAACTCCCCGTTCGCGGAGCGTTCCGTCCGGGCCGTGCACCAGTACGTCCCGGCCGGGGTGTCAGTGTACTGGTTGTAGGCGCTGAACTTGTCCGGGACGTCGAACACTACCCGGGACGTCCAGTTCTTGCATGAGGGCTGGCCCTCGATGGCGCCGGTGTGGTCCTGCGGGAACGTCACGCCGTCGTTCTCGTAGGCCTTGTAGATGATGCCGCTCTTGTGCGTCTTCTGGAAGTGCGTGCGGATGCCCAGGTGCTGGGTGGCCAGGTTTGTGAAGCGGTGCGCGGCGGTCTCGTAGGACACCGCGAAGGCATCCCGGATGTCCTCGACCGCGATTTCCTTGGCCTGCTTGGCCTCCTGCAGGAATGCCACGGTAGCCTGCTCGGGCAGCAGCAGCGCGGCGGCGAAGTAGTTCGTGGCCACGCGCTGCATCAGGAAATCGCCGTAGTTGTTCGGCGTCTGGTGGCCCAGGACGTAATGGCCCAGCGCCTGCAGCAGCACCGAACGGGGGTCGTGATCGCTGCGGGCGTTCTGCGTGAGATAAATTCGGCGGTTCTTAAGATCAGTCACCGAACGCGTGGAATGAGGGAGATCACCCACATGGTGGAGGCTGAATCCGAGATGCCCGGCGATGTCCGAAATGACGTGGTGGGACAGCGGACCGCTGGTGTGGCCCACCGAGGCCAGTACCTTCTGCGCCTCGGCCTCATACTCGGGGAAATAGTTGTTCCTCTCGCGCATCATCGCACGCAGTTCACCGTTCGCGCGGCGGGCCTCCTCCGGCGTCGCCACCTGCTCATTGAGCCGGCGTTCAAGCTCATGCTGCAGGCCCACCATGGACTCCAGCACATCCATCGGAAGCCGCGAACTGATGCGGATCTTGGGCAGATTCAGGGACTCATAGATGGGGCTGCGCTGGTACCGTTCCAGCTCGATCTCCAGCGCCGCACGCCGGTTGGGCGGCTCCGCGCCGAGCAGTTCGTCGATGCTCACCCCGAGTGCCGCTGCAAGCTGCTGGAGCAGACCAAGCTTGGGCTCGCGTTTGCCGTTTTCCATCAGGCTCAGCTGGCTGGGGGCCGTCCCGACGGCGGCACTCAGGTCGTCGAGCGTTAGCCCTGCCGCCTTGCGCAGATGCCGGACGCGCCGGCCCAGGCTGATGACATCCACCTCCGGCGCTGCGGGCGCGGACGACGCAAGGGCTTGGCGGTTCCAGCTGGTTGAGTGCATTTCTTGAGAATACGCGAAGAAGTGCATTTCTTTCCATAGCTTTGGTCTAGAAACCCCTTGGAAAGTGCAGAAAAGTAGAACTCACGGAAAGATTCACTATCCGGGAACAACCAGCCAGGCTCTGCAGAGACGCAGACTGGCCGGCCCCGGACCCCACCAAGGAGACAAAGATGACTGCAGCATTTGAGCCCACCCA
Source organism: Arthrobacter sp. P1_D12 (assembly GCF_056406175.1). Lineage (NCBI taxonomy): Bacteria > Bacillati > Actinomycetota > Actinomycetes > Micrococcales > Micrococcaceae > Arthrobacter > Arthrobacter sp. P1_D12. The sequence continues at coordinate 33,738 of NZ_JBFUAR010000012.1, read as the reverse complement.
GCAGACGCCCGAACAGCAGGCCGCCGCACTGGAGCTCGAGTGGGCCGCCAACCCGCGCTGGGAAGGTGTGACCCGTGACTACAAGGCCTCCGACGTCGTCCGCCTCCGCGGCCGCGTCTCCGAAGAACACACCCTCGCCCGGCGCGGCTCCGAAAAGCTGTGGAAGCAGCTCACCGAAGAGCACAAGACCGGCGGCTACACCAACGCCCTCGGCGCCCTGACCGGCAACCAGGCCGTGCAGCAGGTCAAGGCCGGCCTCCGCGCCATCTACCTCTCCGGCTGGCAGGTCGCCGCGGACGCCAACAACTCCGGCCACACCTACCCGGACCAGTCGCTCTACCCCGCCAATTCCGTTCCCACGGTGGTCCGGCGCATCAACAACGCCCTGCTCCGCGCGGACCAGATCGAGTTCTCCGAGGGCATCCAGACCGTCGAGGACTGGATGGTCCCGATCGTGGCCGACGCCGAGGCAGGCTTCGGCGGCCCGCTGAACGCCTACGAGCTCATGAAGTCCATGATCCAGGCCGGCGCCGCGGGCGTGCACTGGGAAGACCAGCTCGCCTCGGAAAAGAAGTGCGGCCACCTCGGCGGCAAGGTCCTTATCCCCACCCAGCAGCACGTCCGGACGCTGAACGCGGCCCGGCTCGCCGCCGACGTCGCCGGTACCCCGTCGGTCATCATCGCCCGCACCGACGCCGAGGCGGCCACCCTGATCACCTCCGACGTCGACGAGCGTGACCAGGAATTCATCCTCCGCGAAGGCGGCCAGCCGGTCCGCACCCCGGAGGGCTTCTACAAGGTCCGCAACGGGATCGAACCCTGCATCGCCCGCGCCAAGGCCTACGCCCCGTACTCCGACCTCATCTGGATGGAGACGGGCACCCCGGACCTGGAACTGGCCCGCAAATTCGCCGAATCCGTCAAGGCCGAGTTCCCGGACCAGATGCTCTCCTACAACTGCTCGCCGTCGTTCAACTGGCGCAAGCACCTCGATGACGCCACGATCGCGAAGTTCCAGCGCGAACTCGGCGCCATGGGCTTCACCTTCCAGTTCATCACCCTGGCCGGCTTCCACGCCCTGAACTACTCGATGTTCGACCTCGCCCACGGCTACGCCCGGGAAGGCATGAGCGCGTACGTCGAGCTGCAGGAGAAGGAATTCGCCTCCGAGTCCCGCGGCTACACCGCCACCAAGCACCAGCGCGAAGTCGGCACCGGCTACTTCGACGACATCGCCACCGCGCTCAACCCGAACGCATCCACCCTGGCCCTGGTGGGATCCACCGAAGAAGGCCAGTTCCACTAGACACCCGACGGCGGCGCTTGCCTCCGGCCTTCGGTCCGGCATTGCTCTGCCTGCTATTCCCCGTGTCCGCCCCATGACCTCGTAGAACTCGGTCGGGGGCGGGCACGGGGCCCCTTTTACGCAGGCTGCCGCAATACCGGCACCTTCGGCCTCGGGGGCACCGCACCTGTTGCACGGCCCGCCGTCGAACTTGCTTCTTCTCTAAGGAGATTTGAAATGAACAGCTTCACTGACAACTTCACTATCAACGGGATCACGTTGACCGCGCAGCCGATTTGCCGGCAGAGCGAGGTCCTCACGCCGGACGCGCTGGCGTTTGTTGCCAAGCTGCACAAGGCCACGGCAGGGCCCCGTCGGGAGCTGCTGCAGGCACGGCAGGAACGCCGCCAGCAGATCTCCAAGGGCCAGGACCCGCGGTTCCTGCGCGAGACCGAGTCCGTCCGCAACGACCCGAACTGGCGCGTCGCTCCCCCGGCTCCGGGCCTGGAGGACCGCCGCGTGGAAATCACCGGGCCGGTCGATAAGAAGATGACGATCAACGCGCTGAACTCCGGCGCCAAGGTGTGGCTCGCGGACATGGAGGACTCCTCCACGCCGTCCTGGCGCAACGTGATCCAGGGCCAGCTGAACCTCACCGACGCCCTGGAGCGCCGGATCGACTTCACCTCGCCGGAGGGGAAAGAGTACAAGCTGCGCCCGGCCGGGGAACTGCCCACAGTCGTGGTCCGCCCCCGCGGCTGGCACCTGCCGGAAAAGCACATGCTCATCAATGGCACGCCTATTGCCGGCGGGATCGTGGACTTTGGCCTGTACTTCTTCCACAACGCCCGCCGCCTGATCGCCCAGGGCAAAGGCCCGTACTTCTACCTGCCCAAGATCGAGAACCACCTCGAGGCCCGGCTGTGGAACGACATCTTCATCATGGCGCAGGACCTGCTGGGCATCCCGCAGGGCACCATCCGCGCGACCGTGCTGATCGAGACCATCACCGCGGCGTTCGAAATGGAGGAGATCCTCTACGAACTCCGGGACCACGCGGCGGGCCTGAACGCCGGCCGCTGGGACTACATCTTCTCCCTGATCAAGAACTTCCGCACCCGCGGCCCCCGCTTCGTGCTCCCGGACCGCGGCCAGGTCACCATGACCCAGCCGTTCATGCGCGCCTACACGGAACAGCTCGTCCGGGCCTGCCACAAGCGCGGCGCCATGGCGATCGGCGGCATGGCCGCGGCTGTCCCCAACCGCAAGGACCAGGATGCCAACGCGATCGCCTTCGAGAAGGTCCGCGCGGACAAGACCCGCGAGGCCGGCGACGGCTTCGACGGCTCCTGGGTGGCGCACCCGGACCTGGTGCCGGTCTGCCGCGAGGTGTTCGACGCCGTCCTCGGCGAGCGTCCGAACCAGCTCGAACGCCTCCGCGAGGACGTCACCGCGGACGACCGCGCGCTCCTGGACATCTCCACGACCACCGGAACCATCACCGAACAGGGCATCCGGAACAACATCGAAGTGGGGATCCGCTACATCGAGTCCTGGCTCCGCGGCAACGGCGCCGTAGCCATCCACAACCTGATGGAGGACGCCGCCACCGCGGAAATCTCCCGCTCGCAGTTGTGGCAGTGGATCTTCGCCCGCGCCATCACCGACCACGCCGACGTGATTACCCGGGAGTGGGTGGAGGAGATGCTGGACGAGGAATTCGCCAAGCTGGAGCGCTTCGAAGGAGACCGTTTCGCCGACGCGCGGGACATCTTCGAGGAAGTCACCCTCAGCAGCGAGTTCCCGGCCTTCCTGACGCTGCCGGCCTACGACCGCTTCCTGCATGAAGCGCGCGACGGCGCCGACGTCGCCAGCGGGGACCCCGCACTGGTTCCGGCGTAGGACTCCGCGTCCCGGGCAACCGGGTCCGCACAGATTTCCGTTGACTGGGCTGCCAGGCCCTTCGCAACAGGCACCCCGAAATCCGGGTGGCAGTCCAGCAACGGAAAATCCCCCCGTACTCGACAACGGCGTCGAGACGACAGGTAAGGCCCATGTCCCCCGCGAACATGGGCCTTATCTGTCGTCTCGATTGACATCACCCCGGCGCGCGACAGCGAATCAGTGGGGCTTCGGCACCCGCCGCAGTGACAGCGAGGTGCCCAGGATGAACGCGGCCGCCGAGCACAGGATCATCAGCAGCGGTCCGGTCCAGGCGCCGGTGGTCCCGTGGACATAGCCCAGCAGGGTCGGCGCCACTGCCCCGAAGGAGTATCCCGTCCCCTGGACGACGGCGGACATCCGGGCCGCCGAGGCCTGGTCCCGCGCCAGCCGGATAATGGCCAGGAAGATCAGCGTGATGCCGCCGCCCTGGGCCACACCGCCGAACGAACACCACAGCCACCACAGCTCCGGTGCGAGCAGCAGGCCCACGGGTACGGTGAGCCACAGCAGCCCCAGGGCGAGGCCCACCGCCGTCGTACTGGCGAACCGGGCCGCCAGCGGCACGCCCAGTCCGCCCACAATGGCTAGGATCTGGAAGAGCGAGGACCCTGCCCCGGCGGCTGCGGGCGCCATGCCGAGTTCGTCCGAGAGCAGGCTCGGCAGCCAGGCGGTCACTCCGTAGTAGGAGAACGCCTGCCCGGCGAACCCGAAGGTCAGCGCTGCCGTGATCCACCGGGACGTGAGCTTGCCGGGCCGCCGCGGGTCCGCCGCGGCGACGGCGGCCGGAATGAAGGCCCGCCGGCCAACCGCGATCACCCAGACCGCGCCGGCAGCCACCGCGAAGAGGCCACTCGCGGCAATCGCGGGCCGCCAGCCCAGCAGCTCAGCCAGCGGCGCCGACACCATCGAGGTCAGGAACGAGCCGATGTTCAGCGCCGCCGTGTACGTGCCCATCGCCGCGCCCTGCCGGGCGGGGGTGAAGTCCCGCCGGATGATCAGCGGGACCACGATGTTGCCGATCGTGATGGCGACGCCGAGGATCACGGTGCCCAGCATGACCAGGGCGCCCCCGCCGGCAGAGCGGACCACGACGCCGAAGAGCACGCCGAGCAGGGTCAGGGTGATGGCGAACTCGGGCCCCAGCTTGCGCCCGGCCAGCGAGGCCAGGGGCGCGGCCAGGGCAAAGCACAGCACCGGGATCCCGGTCAGGAATCCCAATTCCACCGGGGTGAACCCGAGATCGTCCTCCAACTGGGCGATCACCGGGGCAACCGCCACCAACGGGCCGCGCATGTTCAGCGCGATGAGCCCGATCGCGAGCATGAGGAGCCAGCCGCGCGGCGCCCGGGCCACCCCACTCACGGGGTGGGCCGTCGCCGGGCGGGCAGGCTGAAATATGATTTCATCAGTCCCATTGCTATCACGGGCGCCTGCCGCGGCCGCGGAATGTGACGCTTCCCGGGACACCCCGGCCGGGCGCGCCGCTTCCCGGGACACCCCGGCCGGGCGCGCCGCTTCCCAGGACATCCCTAGCCCGTGGCCTGTAGGGTCGCCTCAATGACCGCGGGTGAGAGCACGTGCTGCGTGACCATCTGGCTGGCGCCGAGGATCGCGGCCTGGTCGCCGGCCCGGGACACGCCGATCCGCAGGTGCGTCGTGGCCAGCGGCAGCGAGCGCCGGTAGACCACCTCGCGGACCCCGGCCATCAGATGTTCCCCGGCCTGGCCGAGGCTTCCGCCGATCACAATCACCGAGGGGTTCAGCAGGTTCACGACCGTGGAGAGGACGTCGCCGAGATCCCTGCCGGCCTGCCGCAGCGCCTGGATGGCCTGCAGGTTCCCCTCGGCGACCAGGCGTAGCACATCGCCGCCGTCGTGCGCCGGCAGGCCCTGCCGCGTCAGCGCCTTGGCGACAGCGGGCCCGGACGCCAGGGCTTCGAGGCACCCGTAGTTCCCGCAACGGCACAGCACGTCATCGCCACGCGGAACCCGGACGTGTCCGAGGTCGCCGGCCGTCCCGTTGGCTCCGCGCTGGAGCTGGCCGCTGCTGATGATGCCCGCCCCGATGCCTGTGGCCACCTTGATGAACAGGAAGTTTTCGTCGTCAGGCCAGTGCGCCGTGCGCTCCCCCAGCGCCATGATGTTCACGTCGTTGTCCACCAGGACCGGCACCGGAAGGGACCGCTGGACATGGCGGACGACGTCGAACCCGTCCCAGCCGGGCATGATCGGCGGCTTCACAGGCATGCCGGTGGCGTGTTCCACGGGCCCCGGGAGCCCGATCCCGGCGCCGGCCAGATCCGCGGCGCCCCGGCCGGCCTCGCCGAGCAGCCGCAGCCCTTCATCGATCACACGGTCCAGGACAACAACCGGGCCGTCGGCGACATCCTGCGCCAGCCGGCGCTCCGCGAGCACCTGCCCGCTGAGGTCCGTGACGGCGATGATCACGTGCGTGGCCCCGACATCCACCGCCAGCACTACGCGGGCGGCCGGGTTGAAGGCAAAGCGCGACGGCGGGCGGCCGCCGCTGGAGCTCGCCTCCCCGGCGGGGCCGACGAGCCCGGAGATCATCAGCGCGTCGATGCGGGAAGCGACAGTGGACCGGGCGAGCCCTGTGGTCAGGGCCAGCTCGGCGCGGGTCCGGGCCTTGCCGTCGCGCAGGAGCTGGAAGAGGTCTCCGGCGCGGGACAGGCTGACGCCGGCCTCGGGGGTTGCGGGCTCGGTGCCGGTGGGCGTACTCATGAGTAAGTGATAGCACGAAGATCTTCTGCATGTCACGCTTCACAAAGATTGACACGTAGTTTCCAACTTTTGCTTGACGCCCGGCAAAAGTCTCCCTAGTTTAGAGCCATCGTGTTCCTCCGCTCCAGACAAATCACCTCGCTGCCCCTGGGCGTTGCAGTCCTACTTCGCACAGAATCAAACGGAATGGACGCCCCTTCCCGCCGTCAGGGCTGCCCCTCACACCTTCGAAGCCGAACTCGTGCAAAGGAATCCCGTGTCCTACTCAATCCAGCTCTACACCCTCCGCAACGCCCTCCAGGAAGACCTGCCCGGCACCATCAAAAAGGTCGCCCAGCGCGGTTTCACCCAGGTTGAGCCCTACAACTTCGTCGCCACGGCCGCCGAGCTCGGCGCGGCCCTGAAGGAGAACGGCCTGACCGCGCCGTCCGGCCACGCCCCGCTGCTGAGCCAGGACCAGGACGAAATCTTCGCCGCGGCCAAGGAACTCGGCATCACCACGGTGATCGATCCCTACCTCCCGGCCGAGCACTGGCAGTCCGCCGAGGACATCCAGGCCACCGCAGCGAAGCTCAACGCCGCCGCCAAGAAGGGCGCCGGGTACGGCATCCGCGTCGGCTACCACAACCACGCCTGGGAGCTGGAGTCCAGCATCGAGGGCCAGACCGCACTGGAGTACTTCGAGGGACTCCTGGACCCGGAACTCGTCCTGGAAGTGGACACCTACTGGGCAGCCGTCGGCGGCCAGGACCCCGTCGCGCTTCTGCAGCGCCTCGGCGACCGGGTGAAGTTCATCCACATCAAGGACGGCCCCGTCTCCACGGACACCAAGGCGCAGCAGCCGGCCGGGCAGGGCAAGATCGCCGTGTGGGACGTCATCGCCGCGGCGGAGTCCCTGGAAGTCGGCGTCGTGGAATTTGACGACTACTCCGGCGACATCTTCGACGGCATCGCCCAGAGCCTGGGCTACCTGCAAAGCGGTTCCGCCGGCGCGCAGGGCGTGAACGCATGAGCGCCGCAGCGAACCGTGTAGCAGCGAACCGTGCCACCGGCCGCGGCCCGGTGGGCGTCGCCGTCATCGGCGCCGGCAACATCAGCAAGCAGTACCTGGACAACCTGACCGTCTTCCCCGACCTTAAGGTCCACGTGATCGCCGATCTCTTCGAAGAGGCGGCCGAGGCGCGGGCCAAGGAATACGGCATCCCGGAGTGGGGCGGGGTGGACGCCGCCCTGGACCACCCCGACGTCGAAATCATCGTCAACCTGACCATCCCGGCCGCGCACGTGGAAGTGGCCACGGCAGCCGTCAATGCCGGCAAACACGTCTGGACGGAAAAGCCGTTCTCGCTGGACCGCGACTCCGGCCTGGGCCTGCTGAAATTGGCCGACGCCGCGGGGCTGCGGCTGGGCTGCGCCCCGGACACGTTCCTGGGCGCCGGGCTGCAGACTGCCCGGCGGCTGATCGAACGCGGCGACATCGGCACCCCGCTGACGGCCATGACCACGTTCCAGACGCCCGGGCCGGAATCGTGGCACCCCAACCCCGCGTTCCTCTTCCAGCACGGCGCCGGGCCGCTGTTCGACATGGGCCCGTACTACCTCACGGCCCTGGTGCAGACGTTCGGCTCCGTGCGCCGCGTGGCCGCGACCGGTTCCAAGGCCAAGGAGGTCCGGGTCATCGGTTCCGGGCCCAAGGCCGGTGAGGAATTCACGGTCGAGGTCCCCACCCACGTCTCCGCCATGGCCCAGTTCGAGTCCGGCGCGTCCTCCCACAGCGTGTTCAGCTTCGAGTCCCCGCGGCTGCGGATGGGCTTCGTGGAGATCACCGGGACCGAGGCCACCATCTCGATGCCCGATCCAAACTACTTCGACGGCGACATCAGGCTTTGGCGCGCCGGCGACGAGGAATGGACCGTTATTCCGGCCACCGGCCCCAGCCAGGGCCGCGGCATGGGCGTGCTGGACATGGCCCGCTCCATCCGCGCCGGCGTCCCGCACCGCGCCACCGGCAATCTCGCCTACCACGTCCTGGACACCATGGTCTCGATCTCCGAGTCGGTCGATTCCGGCACGTTCATCGATGTGGAAAGCTCCGCCCCCACCTCCGCAGCCCTCCCCGAGGACTGGGACCCCACCGCTTCCACACTCTAGGGACCAGCAATGAATCCCCACGAAACCACCCCCGGCCCCGCACCCTTGGGAGTGGCCATGATCGGGTACGCGTTCATGGGCAAGGCCCACTCGAACGCCTGGCGGAATGTTGCCAGCTACTTCGACGTCCCGGCGTTCGAACGACGCGTCCTGGTCGGCCGCGACCGGGACGGGGTCGCCGAGGCGGCCGCAAAGTATGGCTGGGCCGCGTCCGCCACGGACTGGCGCGCAGTGATCGCCCGGGATGACATCCACATCGTCGATATCTGCGCGCCGGGCTTCATGCACGCGGAAATCGCCATCGCCGCGCTGGCCGCCGGCAAGCACGTCCTGGTCGAGAAGCCGCTGGCCAACACCCTCGCCGAGGCCGAGGCCATGGCGGAGGCGGCCCGGACCGCGCGGGAGGAAGGCGTGCAGTCCATGATCGGCTTCAACTACCGCCGGGTCCCGGCCCTGGCGCTGGCCCGGGAACTGATCGTCGGGGGCCGCCTCGGCACGGTCCGGCACGTCCGCGCCGCCTACCTGCAGGACTGGCTCGTGGACCCGGAGTCGCCCATGACGTGGCGGCTGAACAAGGACACCGCCGGATCCGGGGCGCTGGGCGACATCGCCAGCCACGCGATCGACCAGGTGCTGTTCCTCCTGGGCGAGCCGGTCACCGAGGTCTCCGGCCGGCTGCACACCTTCATCCCGCGGCGCCCGGGCGCCGTCGGGCTCGAGGACGTGACGGTCGACGACGCCGCCTGGGCCACGCTGACCCTCGCCTCCGGGGCCATCGCCTCGGTGGAGGTCTCCCGGGTGGCCACCGGGCGGAAAAACTCGCTCACGCTGGAGATCTATGGCGACAAGGGAGCCCTGCTCTTCGATCTGGAGGACCTGAACGAGCTCGGCTTCCTGGACGCCACACTTCCGGTCCGCGAACAGGGCTTCCGCCGGATCCTCGTCAACGAACCCGAGCACCCGTACCTTGAAGCATGGTGGCCGCAGGGCCACGTGATCGGCTGGGAACACACATTCACGCACGAGATCCGCGACTTCCTCGTCGCGGTGGGCAGCGGAACCCCGCCGTCGCCGTCGTTCGAGGACGGCTTGGCCGTCCAACGGATCCTCACAGCCGTGGAGGAAAGCGCCGCGGCCAGAAGTTCGCTCATCCAGCTCACCCCGTCCGCACGGACCACGCAGACGACTACCGAAGGAGCCTGACATGCCCCGCCCGTACACCCTGTTCACCGGCCAGTGGGCCGACCTGCCCTTCGAGGAAGTCGCGCGCCTGGCCTCCGGCTGGGGCTACGACGGCCTGGAAATCGCAGTGTCCGGCGACCACCTGGACGCCTGGCGCTGGGACGAGCCCGGCTACGTCGAGTCCAAACTCGCCGTGCTTCAGAAGTACAACCTCAAGGTTTGGGCCATCTCCAACCACCTCAAGGGCCAGGCCGTGTGCGATGACCCGATCGACTTCCGGCACGAGGCGATCGTCGGGGCCAGGGTCTGGGGCGACGGCGACCCCGAAGGCGTCCGCCAACGCGCGGCCGAGGAAATGCAGCACACCGCCCGGCTAGCCAAGGCCCTCGGCGTCGACACCGTGGTCGGGTTCACCGGATCCTCCATCTGGCAGTACGTCGCGATGTTCCCGCCCGTGCCGGAGAAGGTCATCGAGGCCGGCTACCAGGACTTCGCCGACCGCTGGAACCCCATCCTGGACGTCTTCGACGAAAACGGTGTCCGCTTCGCGCACGAGGTCCACCCCTCCGAGATCGCCTACGACTACTGGACCACGGTCCGCACCCTCGAGGCGATCGGGCACCGCGAGGCCTTCGGCCTGAACTGGGACCCGTCGCACTTCATGTGGCAGGGCATCGACCCGGTCTCCTTCATCTGGGACTTCAAGGACCGGATCTACCACGTGGACTGCAAGGACACGAAGCTGCGGCCCACCGGCCGGAACACCGTTCTGGGCTCGCACCTGCCCTGGGGGGACCCGCGCCGCGGCTGGGACTTCGTCTCCGCAGGCCGCGGGGACGTGCCCTGGGAATCGTCCTTCCGCGCCCTGACCGCGATCGGCTACGACGGCCCCATCTCGATCGAATGGGAGGACGCGGGCATGGACCGGCTCCACGGCGCCCCCGAAGCCCTCGCCGCCCTCAAAAAGTTCGACTTCCCGGCCTCGAGCACCTCCTTCGACGCCGCCTTCAAGCAGTAGCCAGTTCAACGTTAAGGACCCGGCACCGGATCGGCAGCACCGGCAGGATCCGCTATGTTTCCGGACACCTGCGACGAAACCGGTCCGGCGCACCGTGGATCCCCGCTGCACCGGACCGGTTTCGTGGCTCTGGCCCGATTCCGTAGCGGAAACCAGGCCGAATCCTCACAGTCCGCCGCTGTCATCGTCGGGAGCCTTGCCATGCCGGATAGCCAGTTCCGGGGCGGGGGCTAGGGTTTAGCTATGACGCACCGGATCCGGACAGCAACCGCAGACGACGCCGGGAAGCTGGCCGCACTCGCGGCCGTCACCTTCCCGCTCGCGTGCCCGCCGAAGTCCCGGCCGGAGGACATCGCGGCGCACGTGGCGAATACCCTGAGCGAGGCCAGTTTCCGGGCCTATCTGGCAGATCCGGAGGTCACGGTGCTGGTGATCGACGCCGACGGCGACCTCCGCGGCTACAGCCTGCTGGTGGCCCGCCCCGCCCGGGATCCGGACGTAGCCGCGGTCCTGGGCGAGCTGCCGTGCACCGAACTGAGCAAGTGCTACGTCCACCCGGAGCACCACGGGCTCGGCGCCGCGGCCGAACTCATGCATGCAAGCATCGGCGCGGCCGCGACGGCCGGCGCCCGCGGGCTCTGGCTCGGCGTCAACAGCCAGAATGCCCGCGCCATCCGGTTCTACGAAAAGTCCGGCTTCCGCAAGGTCGGCACCAAGTCCTTCCAGCTGGGCACCACCGTGGAACACGACTTCGTGATGGAGCGCCCGGTTGCGCCGTGAGGCCGSGGGCGCCGGCCGGGCGCCGGCCGGGCCTCAGCCGGGAGGACCCGCGGGGCCGTGACGAAGCCGACAGGCCGCCGGGGAATGGACCCGGCGGCGGCGCGGTTGTTGCGGGCATGAAGATTGAGATTTGGTCCGACGTCGCCTGCCCCTGGTGCTACATCGGCAAACGCCGTTTCGAAACCGCCCTCGCGGCCTTCCCGCACCGTGATTCCGTGGAGGTGCAGTGGCGCAGCTACCAGCTGGACCCCACGCTCCCCGAGCACTACGACGGCACCGAACTGGACTATCTCAGCACGCGCAAGGGCATGGCTCCGGCGCAGGTATCGCAGATGTTCGAGCACGTTGCGGCCCAGGCCAAGGGCGAAGGGCTGAACTACCGGTTCGACGCCGTCGTGGTCGCCAACAGCTTCACGGCCCACCGGCTGATCCACCTCGCAGCCGCCCATGGCAAGCAGGACTCCGCGAAGGAACGCCTGCTCAGCGACCACTTCGAGCACGGCAAGGACATCGGCAGCCAGGAGTACCTGACCGCTCTGGGCCTTGACCTCGGACTCGACGCCGGCGACCTGGCCGAACTGTTCAGCACGGACACCTACGCGGACGCCGTCCGCAGCGACTTCACCGAGGCCCGCGCCCTGGGCATCAGCGGTGTCCCGTTCTTCGTGATTGACCGGAAGTTCGGACTCTCCGGCGCCCAGCCCGCCGAAACCTTCACCGCCGCCCTCGAGCAGGCGTGGCAGGACAGCCACCCGCTGGTCATGGTGGGCGCCGGCGCGGAGGCTGCGGACGCCACAGGCGCAGGAAGTGCCGCGGAATCCGGCGCCTGCGGCCCGGACGGCTGCCCCGTCTGAGCCCGGCATCGTCGAAGTCGCCGGAAACTCCCGGACTCGCCGGAAGTTTCCGGCGGTTCGGGGCGTTTCCGGCGACCTCCCGGACCTGGCGGCATCCTGCGGCTTCGGGCGGCCCGGCCTAGAGTGGATCATGGACACTTCGGCCGGACCGGACGGACCCCGGACCTCGCTGTTTACCGACCACTATGAGCTGACCATGTTCCAGGCGGCCCTCCACTCCGGGGCCGCGCACCGCCGGTCTGTCTTCCAGGCCTTCGCCCGCGGACTGCCGGCCGGGCGCCGGTACGGCATCGTGGCCGGCACCGGCCGGCTCCTCGAGGGAATCGCGAACTTCCGCTTCGACGAGGACGACCTCGCCTTCCTGGCCGCCACCGGCGTGGTCCACAAGGACACCCTGGAGCACCTGGCCGCCTTCCGGTTCTCCGGCGACATCTGGGGCTATCCGGAGGGCGAGGCCTACTTCCCGCACTCCCCCGTCCTGATCGTCGAATCGACGTTCGCCGAGGCCTGCGTCCTGGAGACCTACGTCCTGTCAGTGCTGAACCATGACAGCGCCATCGCCTCGGCCGCATCCCGGATGACCAGCGCCGCCGGCGGCAGGCCCTGCATTGAGATGGGCTCCCGCCGCACGCACGAGGAAGCGGCCGCCGCGGCCGCCCGCGCTGCTGTCATCGCCGGCTTTTCCGGCACGTCCAACCTGGCCGCCGGGCGGCGTTACGGCCTGCGGACCATCGGCACCGCGGCCCACTCCTTCACCCTGCTCCACGACTCCGAGCGCGACGCCTTCGCGGCGCAGCTTGCCTCGCTCGGGTCCGGCACCACGCTGCTCGTGGACACGTACGACGTCGAAGCGGCCGTCCGCACCGCCGTCGACCTCGCCGGAGACAAACTTGGGGCCATCCGGCTGGACTCCGGAGACCTCGTGGCCCAGGCACGGTGGGTCCGCGAACTCCTGGACAGCCTCGGCAACGTGCACACCAGGATCGTGGTGACCTCGGACCTGGACGAATTCGCCGTCGCCGCGCTCCGCTCCGCCCCGGCCGATTCCTATGGCATCGGCACGTCCCTGGTAACCGGATCCGGGGCGCCAACGGCCGGGATGGTCTACAAGCTGGTGAGCCGGGCTGGTGACTCCGGTGAGCTGGCTGCCGTGGCGAAGACCTCGAAGGACAAGATCAACATGGGCGGGCGCAAATTCGCCGTGCGCCGCCTCGACGACCGCGGCACCGCCACCCACGAGGTCCTCGGCGTGGACCACCCACCGGGCGCCGGAAGAAACGGACGCCCCCTCCTGCAGCAGTTCATGAAAGACGGCGAAATCCAGCCCGGCTGGACCGGCCCGGACGCGGTGGGGCGGGCCCGGGACCGGCACACGGCTTCCATGGCGGAGCTGCCCCGGGTGGTGGACAGGCTGCAGCCCGGCGAGCCGGCCATCCCCACTATCTACGAATAAAGCCCGCTAAGGCGACGCAAGACCCAAAGTCCGTTCTGGGAGGACGGCGACCTAGTCTGACGTCCGGTGCAGGACAAAGATGCCGCCGTAGGCGGGCTGGTCCAAGCGCTGCCGGTCGCTGTCGGTGTATTCACTCAGCACAGCGTGGATGCGGGTGGTGAGGTCCTCAGCATCTTCCTCGGAGAGGTGCAGAACGAAGCGTGAGAGGCTGGCGAGCGCTTCCGGTCCTGCTTCTGTCAGCTCTTCCCGGAACGCCTCGAGCGGGGCCAGCGGACCGGCGGGACCGGCTTCACTCAGTGCGGTGTCCAGCTTCCAGGACCGCCCCGTGGAACGATACGGCTTCTCCAGCGCGCCACTCTCGCCCGTGCGGACCCCGGCGGGTTCAAGGAACCCCGTTGAGAGCAACTGCCGCACGTGATAAAGCACCGTTCCCGGATCCTGGCCCAGCCGGTCGGCGAGCTGTTTGTTGGTCAGTTCGTGGAGCCCGCACAGGCGCAGGATCCTCAGGCGCAGCGGATGGGCCAATGCCTTAATTTCCCGGGCGCTCGCGACTGGTCTTTTTTGGTCCGCGCCCGGCTGCTCTGCGTCCGTCATGTCCCAATCCTACAATCCGATGTACTGGATTCAATCACCTTGAATTTTCTCAATCACTGTGGAATGGTCCACCTATGACTAGTCACGCCGCGCAGGTGAAGGAACGGCATCGTGCGCCGCTGGGTGCGTCCTACTGGAAGCTGTGGACCTCCTCCGGGCTCTCCAACCTCGCGGACGGCGTCTTCAAGATCGCGCTGCCGCTGCTGGCCATTCAGTTCACCCAGTCACCCACCCTGGTTGCCGGACTGAGCGTCGCAGCGACGCTTCCCTGGCTCCTCTTCGCCCTCACTGCCGGCGCGCTGGCCGACCGGCTGGACCGACGCAAGCTCATGTTGTGGGCCAACCTCAGCCGGGCGGTGCTGCCGGCCCTGCTGGCCGCCGTCGTTTTGCTGGATGTGGGCTCCATTTGGGCTCTGTACGTTGTCGCACTGATGGTGGGCGTGGCTGAGACGCTCTACGACACCTCCGCGCAGTCGATCATGCCCCAGCTGGTGCACAGGGATCAGCTCTCGCGCGCCAACGGCCGGCTCTACGCCGTCGAGCTCACCACCAACCAGTTCATCGGTCCCCCGCTGGGCGGGCTGCTGGTGGCCATGGGCCTGGTTGCGGGCGTTGCCGTGCCGGCGGCCCTGTGGCTTGCGGCCGTCGGCGGCCTGCTCCTGGTCCCGGGGGCTTTTCGCACAGAACGTGAGCAGAAGACGACACTGAGATTCGACATTGCTGAGGGGCTGCGGTTCCTCTGGAACCAGAAGATCCTGCGCACACTCGCGGTGATGACCGGGGTGTTCAACTTCGCATCCAGCGCGGCCTTCGCGGTCTTGGTGCTGTTTGCCGTGGGCCCGGCTTCACAGATGGGGCTGTCCGAAGTGGGGTTCGGCCTGCTTTTGACCACCTCCGCTCTCGGCGCCTTCGTTGGCTCGTTCATGTCCGAGCGGCTGGAGGCCAGGCTCGGCCGGTCGACGTCTCTGATGCTGACGATCTTCGGGGCCGCGCTGTTCGTGGGCGCGCCCGCCCTGACCGACAACCCCTATGTTCTTGGCCCAATCTTCTTTGTGGGCGGCATGCTGATCGTGCTTTGGAATGTCATCACCGTATCCCTGCGCCAGCGCATTACGCCCAACCGCTTGCTGGGCAGAGTCAACAGCGCCTACCGCCTGCTGGCGTGGGGCACCATGCCGCTTGGTGCAGCAGCCGGCGGTCTGCTGGCCCAATGGCTGGGCCTGCAGGTCATGTTCGGCATCATGGGAGTGCTGACGCTCGCGCTACTGGGGATGATGCCCGTCCTCACGAACAAGGCAATGGCCGCGGCCGACGTCGAATCCTAAGTTGCTGCCAGGGGCGCGGATCGGGCATCCGCGCCCCTTGTATGGTGCTGGTGGCTGTCAGCTGTCGATCGAGGCCATGTTGGCCTCGTCGTGGCGTTCCCCCGCGGCGGGCCGAAGCGCGTTCAGCCGCTCCAGCTGGTCACGGGTGAGTGCGATCCCGTCGGCCGCGGTGTTTTCCTCGACCCGGGAGACCCGGCGGGTGCCGGGGATCGGGGCGATGTCGATCCCGCGGGTCAGCAGCCACGCGAGGGCGGTCTGCGCGGGGGTCGCACCGATCTCGGCGCCGATGGCCTTCACCTCGTCGACGATCGCGAGGTTGCGGCGGAAGTTCCCACCCGTGAACCGGGGGTTGGTCTTGCGCCAGTCGTCGTCGGCGAAGTCATCGACGGAGCGGATCTGGCCCGTCAGCAGCCCGTGTCCGAGCGGCGAATACGGAACGAACCCAATTCCGAGGCCGCGCAGCAGCGGCAGGATCTCCGCCTCCACGTCCCGGGTCCACAGCGAGTACTCCGTCTGCAATGCCGAGACCGGCTGCACGGCGTGTGCCCGGCGGATGGTCTCCGGGGAGGCCTCGGACAGCCCGAAGTGCAGCACCTTGCCCTCGGTGATCAGGTCAGCAACCGCGCCGGCCGTCTCCTCGATCGGGGTGTTCCGGTCGATCCGGTGCTGGTAGTACAGGTCGATGTGGTCGGTGCCCAGGCGCTTGAGGGAGCCCTCGACGGCGGCCTTCACGTTCGCCGCGCTGCTGTCGACCACGCCGGGGCCGCCCCCGGAATGGGAGACCAGGCCGAACTTCGTTGCAATCCTGACCTGATCGCGGCGTCCCTTGACGGCTTGGCCGACGATCTCCTCGCTCAGGAACGGCCCGTAGATCTCCGCGGTGTCGATGTGGGTGACCCCGAGGTCAAGGGCGCGGTGGATCGTCCGGATCGACTCCGCGTTATCCAGGGCGCCCTCGCTGGTGTAGGTGCCGGCCATGGTCATGGCGCCGAGTCCGATGCGGGAGACTTCCAGGCTTCCGAGGCGTGCGTTCTTCATGGTGTATTTCCTTTGGGTGTGGTTCCCCGGCCTGGAATGTGGGCATGACCCACAGCGTGGCGAGGGTTTTGGGCAGCCGGTAGCCGTTGGCGTCCAGCGGGTATGTCGAGACTGGGTGAACGACGGCGGGAGGCTCCCGACGTCGTCAGTTTGCGTCGGTGTCAGGCGTCTGTGTCAGGCGTCGTCGTGGGCCAGGTTGCTGGGGAGCTCGCGGTGGGCGTCGGCCTGGACCTGGAGTTCCTTGGCCCGGGCCTCAAAGACTGCAACGGCGTCCGCTCCGGCGGCGAAGCGCAGCGGAGGTTCATCCAGCTCCGCCAGTTGGATGAGGGCGACGGCGAGCTTGGCCGGGTCCCCGCCCTGAAGTCCGTTCATGCCTTTCCACGCGGTGACTGTCTGCTCGGTCCGCTCGGAATAGTCCCCGATAGTGGATGCCGCGTAGCTGGTGGATTCCGGGGTAAGGAGCTCGGTGCGGAAGAATCCCGGCTCAACGATCATGGTGCGGATGCCGAACGGGGCGACTTCGGGGGCCAGGGATTCGGCCCAGCCCTCGACACCGAACTTCGAGGCGGCATATGCGGAAAGGAACTCCCCGCCGGCGATGCCGGCGGTCGAGGAGATTGTGACCAGCAGGCCCGAGCGCTGGGCCCGCAGGACGGGCAGGGCCGCGCGGGTGACGTTTATGGGTCCGAACATGGTGGTTTCGATCTGGGCCCGGAAGTCCTCCGGGCTGATCTCCTCGAAGAACCCGGCGTAGAAGTTGCCGGCATTGTTTACCAGCACGTCGATCCGGCCGAACCGGTCCACGGCGGCGGCGATGGCGGCGGTGGCGTCGGCGGGGTTGGTGACGTCGAGTTTTACGGCCAGCAGGTTGCCGTTCTCGCCGACGGCCCGGGCGACCTTGCCGGGGTTGCGGCCGGTGGCAACGACTGCGTGGCCGGCGGCCAGGGCGGCCTTGGCGATGTCAATGCCCATACCGCGGCCTGCCCCGGTGATGAACCAGACTTTCTGCCCGGTCTTGGCCTCGTTTTGCTCAGTCATGTTCTGTCTTTCCTGGGTTAAGTGTTCCGGGCCGCGCGTGGGAGCGCAGATCCGGGATGGAAGGGTCGCCGGTTGTGGTTTTCGCGGGGGGCGATGCCGCCCAGCTGGCAAGGAACGCCAGCGCGTTTTCGGATGCGGACCCCGGCTCTGCAGTGAAGGTGTACAGGGTTTGTCCCTCATCGCCGGGAAGGTCGAGCGTCTCGAACTGCAGCGACACGTCGCCTGCGACCGGATGGTGGAAGCGCTTGGTTCCCGTGGTGTGGATCCGCACGTCATGGCCGGCCCACAATGCGGCGAAGTGCCCGCTGCGTGTGGTCAGCTCGCCGACCAGTTCGTTCAAAGCGCGGTCATGGGGATTCCGTCCCGCTTCCGATCGGAGCATCGCTACCGTGGTGGCGGCGATTGCGGACCAATCGGGGTAGAAGTCCCCGGCGCTCGCATCGAGGAAGAGGTATCGTGCCTGGTTCGGCAGCTGGCCCGGATCCTCCGGACCAGCGGCTGCTGTGGACTCGAACACCGGTCCGTACAGCGCGCGCCCCAAGGGGTTGGCGGCCAGCACGTCCGAGCGTCCGTTCTGCACCAGGGCGACAGCTCCGGTCATCCCGTCCAGCAAACGCATTACCCCGGGACGGACCCTCTGCTGCGGTGGCCGGCGCGCCGGCCGCCGGGAGGACGGCGTGTTGGCCGTCGTGGCCAAGTCCATCAGATGCGTCCGCTCTGCCTCATCCAGCTGAAGGGCGGAGGCCACAGCGTCGAGGACCGAGTCCGAGACGCCGCGGATGCTGCCGCGTTCCAGCCGCGTGTAATAGTCCGTGCTTACCCCGGCGAGCTGGGCCACTTCCTCCCGACGCAGCCCCGGCACGCGGCGCAGCTCGCCATAGTCGGGGAGGCCGGCCCGATCCGGGGTGATCTTCGCCCGGCGCGAGATCAGGAAGTCTCGGATTTCGTCTTTTCTGTCCACATCCACCACGCTACGCAGGCCGGACGGGCGGTGGCAGTGTCTATCAGACACCCCCACTTGAGGCGGCGGATCCAGGTGTGGCCCCTCAGAACCGGTCGATGTTCATAGCCCGGCCGTGTCACAGTCCGCTGCCCGGCTGCTTTGGTGACAGATCGCGCTAAAGTGTGCGTATGCCTAGGATTTCGGCCGCGAGCAACGCCGCCCAACGTGCCGAGACCCAGCGCCGCATCCTGACCGCGTTCGGGGAACTCCTCTTCACCCACGGGCTCCCCGGCCTGACCATGACGGACGTCGCGCGCCATGCCCAGATCGGCCGGACCGCCGTCTACAACTACTATGCGGACATCGAAGAGCTCCTCATCGCCTACGCCTTGGATGAGACCGAGCGGTTCCTGCTCGATCTGCGCGAATCCCTCGATGCACTGGAGAACCCGGTGGAGCGCCTGGCTGTCTACGTCCGCGCCCAGGTGGAGGACCTGAGCCGGCGCCACCTGCCGCCGGGCCCGGCCATGGCGGCGGTGCTCTCGCCGTCGTCGTTCGCCAAACTGGCCGACCACGTGGGTGAGCTCAGCGTGCTCCTGCGGGGCATCCTGCGCGACGGCATGGCCCAGGGGTACCTGCCCGAGTCGGACATTGCCCAGCTGGCCCAGCTCATCCACGGCACGCTCTCCTCAAGCGCTGCGCGGGGCGACGGGGCGGGCCAGGACGCCGAGGCCGAGGCACGGCTCGCCCGGACGGTGCGGTTTGTCCAGCTGGGGGCCGGGGCCAGGTTTGACGACGCCGGCCGGCCGGTCCGCACCATCCGCTAGGCCCCGCGCCGGGAAGGCCGGAAAGCTGTGCCTTTAGCCCGTGCCGGGCGTCGCCGTGGGTACGGCGGGCAACGTGGCCTCATCCACGATGCGCCGGTTCTCGCGGGGGCAGCTGAGCTGGCCCGGCGTCTGGTCCACGAGTTCCGGCTTGGCCAGTTCCTTGAAGTCGCTGGTAATGATCACGTCCACGCTCGCGTCCGCGCGGCCGTCCTGGACATAGTCCGAGCCGGGCACGTGGCGCTGGACGCTGAAGGCGGCCGACTGGCCCGCGGCACCGGAGACCACCAGCGCCACGCCGCGGTAGCTCGACGTCGTGTTCCCCACGGTACCCACCAGGAACTTCCGGGCGGCGAGCTGGTCGGCCACGCTCCGGGCCAAGCCCGGCCGGCTCGTGGAGTTGTAGATGTTGACGTGGACCTTCTGCGGCGGCGCGTAGTCGTAGGTGGCCGCCGGGCACACCGACACTGCCGCCCTGCTCCGCTCCGCCCCGGGGATCTTGATCTGGCCGTTCATGATGGCGAGGGCCACCACGATCGCGGCCACGATGAGGCCGACAAGCATCATCAGGACAACGCCGTGCAGGATCCTGCGCCGCAGCCGGTGGGGGTTCTTTGCCGTATCGTCCTGCTCCACGAACGTGGCCCTCAGCTCGGAGCCACTGATGACGCGGTGCCCGTGCAGGACTCTGACGTCTGGCGGCTTCCTAGCCATTTATCACGAGGACCCGCGCATGAATTGCGGTGCGCTGGTGCAGCGCGGTGCGGACTGCCCGGTGCAGGCCGTCTTCAAGGTAGAGGACGCCGCGGTATTCCACGACGTGCGGAAAGAGGTCGCCGAAAAACGTGGAGTCCTCGGCCAGCAGGGCTTCAAGATCCAGTGTGCGCTTCGTGGTCACCAGCTCATCAAGCCGGACAGGACGCGGGGGCAGGGCCGCCCAGTCCTTGGGCGTGGTGTAACCATGGTCGGGGTACGGGCGGCCCTCGCCCACAGCTTTGAATATCACCTTGCCAGCCTAGGGAACTTCGACGCCCGAAGGAACGAATGTCCCCCGGCGGCGTGAGGTTGTGGCCAAACGGTAACCATTTGTCACACGACGCGTTGACACGACCAGCGCCTGCCGCCTGTCACATCCAGCGCAGGGCCGTCGATCTGCTGGGCGGTTCACCCAAACGTCCCGTGCGGCTGACAGAATGGCCGTATGACTTCACCCGAGACTGCCCCTGTTCCGTCGTCGTCGGCCCCCGTGCTGGCGCTGCTGCTCGACGTCGACGGTCCGGTCGCGAGCCCGGTCACCCGCGAGGTGCAGCCCGGCATCATCGCCGACCTGGTGGCCCTGGCCGCCGCCGGCGTGCCGGTCATCTTCAACACCGGCCGGTCGGACGCGTTCATCCGCGAGCAGGTCATGGAACCGATGATCGCCGCCGGGATGCCCGCCGGCACCCTCATCCACGCCATTTGCGAGAAGGGCGCCGTCTGGTTCAGCTACACGGCGGAGGGCCCCGGCCCGGTCCACGTGGACCACGAGCTCGCCATTCCGCAGGCCTTCGGCGATGACGTGCGCCGCCTGGTGGCCGAGGACTACTCCGCCCACATGTTCTACGACGAAACCAAGCGGGCCATGGTCTCCGTGGAGCAGCACATTGCCGTCCCCAACCCCGACTACCGGGCCGAGCAGGAACTCTTCGACGCCGACGCCATGGGCATCATGGCCCGGCACGGGCTCGGTGTGGTGCGGCTGGACCACCACGTCCCCGATTCGGATGACCAGGTCGACTTCCGCGTCGATCCGACCATCATCTCCACCGATATCGAATCGGTCCGGCTGGGCAAGGACCTGGGCGCGAGCCGGGCCGTGGAGTTCCTGGCCGCGCAGGGGATCACGCCGCAGGCGTGGCGCACGGTGGGCGATTCCCGCACGGACTACGCCATGGCCGACTGGCTGCACCACAACGACCACACCGTGAAGCACGTCGACGTCCGGCCCGCGGACGGCATCCCCGTCAAACCTTACGAGGTTCTCACCGCCGCCGATCTGGGGCTCGGCGAGGACGTGATCCACGACGACGCCGGTGCCGCCTTCCTGCACCACTGGCTGGCCGTCGTCACCGGCTGAGGCCCCGCTCCGCCGTTACGTTCCACCGTTATGGTCGGTCACATTTCGTCGTCACGCACGCCGCGCGGCGGCCGGTTTTCCGCGGCAATTTTGAGGCCCGCGTTATCATGCAAGTAGACACCAACGCACTCAAAGAAGCGGGAGCTCAGACATTACCGATGCAGCGATCCAAGACGAGATTTACTATGGCAGCCAGGCATCTGTGGACGCCCACGCCGAGGTCACGTCGGCGGCCGCAGTCGCCAGATTCCGGACCCGCTCCGATGTTGTCCGCCACCGCGGCCGCTACGCGCTGATCAACGAAAACCGCACGCCGTACCAGGCCATGGTCGAGGACCTGATGTTCCTGCGTTCCGTCCTGGCCGGCGCCGGTATCGGCTACCTGCTGGTCCGCGGCAACAACCATCGCCCTGTGGTCGCCGTCGACTGGAAGGATCGCAAGGAACTCCGCGACGCCCTCGTGGAGGCGTGCCGCGACGATCCGATGTATTCCATGAGCGTGGACGCAAAGAAGAAGTCGTCCGTGCTGGTGGCCGACGGCGAGCTGTCGCCGAACCGCCAGGCCCGGATCTTCCGGCTTTACCGGCCCAGGGTCGAACCCGAGGGCGGTTTTGAATTCGGGGCTTCCGCCGGCGTCCAGCTGGAGCTGTGGAGCTTCGAAGGCGATCAGCTGATCCTGCCGATCGAGAACTCCCTGACGCGCCGCACCATGCTGGCCCAGGATGCAGTGCGCGGCACGGTGGAACGCTACGGCCACACGTGGCCCACCATCGAGAACATGTTCGCGGACCACGCCAGCGACATCAGCTTCGACGTCGACCTGGTCTTCTCATGGGTTGACGGCAGCTCCCCCGAGTACATCGCTGCCCGCCGCGCCCGCATGGCCGGCGTGGTGGTGGGCGAGGGCGATGACCACGAGGCCCGCTTCCGCCAGATCGATGAGCTCAAGTACGCCCTTCGCTCGGTGTACATGTTTGCGCCGTGGATCCGCCGGATCTTCATCGCCACGGACTCCCCCGCGCCGTCATGGCTGGCCGACCACCCGAGTGTGACGATCGTCCGGAGCGAAGAGTTTTTCGCCGACACGTCGGTTCTGCCCACTCACAATTCGCAGGCCGTGGAGTGTCAGCTGCACCACATCGAGGGGCTCTCCGAGCACTTCCTGTATTCGAACGACGACATGTTCTTCGGCCGCGCCTTGGGCCCGGACATGTTCTTCACTCCGGGCGGCATCACGAAGTTCATCGAGGCCGAAACCCGGATCGGCCTGGGCGACAACGACGCCGAACGCAGCGGCTTTGAGAACGCCGCCCGAGTGAACCGCAAGCTGCTCTGGAACCGCTTCGGCCGCATCACCACCCGGCACCTGGAGCACACGGCGGCCCCGTTGCGGCGCAGCGTGGTCGAGCAGATGGAGCAGGAGTTCCCGGCCGAGTTTGCCAAGACCGCCGCGAGTACCTTCCGGGCAGCGGACAACATCTCCGTGACCAACTCGTTCTACCACTACTACGCGCTGCTCACGGGCCGGGCCGTAACCCAGACAGCTGCCAAGGTGAGATATGTGGACACCACGGCGCGGGCCGGCCTGAATTACCTGCCCAAGCTCCTGGCCAAGCGGAACATGGACTTCTTCTGCCTCAACGACGGCAGCTTCCCCGAGGTCCCGGCGGAAGAGCGGGCCGAACTGGTCACGGACTTCCTGGAGAAGTACTACCCCATCAAGGCGCCCTGGGAGAAGTAACGGACCGTGACCAAAACGGGCGCCGCGTCGGCCGGGGAGTGAATCAGTTCAGGGTGGTGTACCTGCGGTTCGCCGACGTCCGGGACGGGGCCTCGAGCTTGGCCTTCTCAGGGACATGGATCCCTGCGGCCGCGAGCCGGCGCTGGGCTTCCTCCGGAGAGACCAGCTCCCCCACCGCAGGGGTGTCGCCGAGCAGCACCACGGAGTGCACGATCGTGTGTTCGTAGACGTGGACCAGGTTGAACGCCTGCCCTCCGTCGCGGCCTCGGGTGCCGCCGACCGGAACGTTCAGATCCTGCGTGTAGCAGGTGGCTGAAGCCACGGACACAGGGATGCCCGCGAACGTTGCGGTGGTCGAGTAGTGCAGGTGGCCGCCCAGGATGGCGCGGACATCGGAGTTGCGCAGGACGCCGGCAAGCGCCGGCTGGCCCCGGAGCTCCACGAGCACGGCAAGGTCCAGCACGGACGGTACCGGCGGGTGGTGCAGGGCAAGGATGGTCCCGTCCGGGGCCGGGGTGGCCAGTTCAGCAGCGAGCCAGTCCAGCTGGTCGTGGCTCAATTCACCATGGTGGAAGCCGGGCACGGAGGTGTCCAAAGTGATGATGCGCAGCCCGTTGACGAAGTAGCTGTGGTCCACGGGCGCGTCATTGTCGTCCTGGTCCAGGAGACCGGCCCGGAAATTGGCCCGGTTGTCGTGGTTGCCCATCGCCCAGATGACCTCGGCCCCCAGGGCCTCGCACGCCGGATCAACGATGGCGCGGAGCTTGGCATACGCCTCGGGTTCGCCCCGGTCAGCCAGGTCGCCCGTGAAGATTACGGCTTCGGGGCGGGCTCCGGAGGCGTGGACCTCTTCGAAGAGTTGCCTGAGCAGGGCTTCGCTGTCCACGACGCCGTGCAAGGGTTGCGGACCCCCCAGCAGGTGGGGGTCGCTCAGGTGAAGTAGGAAATGACGTGGCCGGGGGTGTTCGGCCTCGATGCGCTCCATTGCTGCCTTCTTGGTTGGGTGGAAGCGGTGCTTCCAGGGTCCCTCTCAGTAAGAACTATCCAACCAGAGATTGGGCAAACAATGTAAAGACTGGGACAGGCATATTGGAAAAATTGGCGTTAACAGGTGGCGTGCCCTCACATGCCCTTTCCGGCATATACGGGGCGGGGACGCCCGGCGGCACTCCCGAAACCCCGGGGCTTCGGGGCGGGACGGACAGTGCCGCCGGGTTCACGGTTTCCGCTAGCTCAGGTAGCCGTTCGGGTTAAGCACGAACTTCGTCGCCGCGCCGGCGTCGAATTCCGCGTAGCCCTTCGGCGCGTCCTCCAGGGTAATCGCCTTCGCGTTGACGTTCTTGGCGATATGCACCCTGTCATGCAGGATGGCCATCATCAGCTGCCGGTTGTATTTCATGACCGGACACTGTCCCGTGGTGAAGCTGAGTGACTTTGCCCAGCCCGTTCCGAGGCTGAGCGAGAGCGAACCTTTCTTCGCGGCCTCGTCCACGCCGCCCGGGTCCCCGGTGACGTAGAGCCCGGGGATGCCCAGGGCACCGCCGGCGGCTGTTACCTCCATCAGCGAGTTCAGGACGGTGGCGGGGGCCTCGTGGGCTCCGGCCCCGTGCCCCTTGGCCTCAAATCCCACGGCATCCACGCCGCAGTCGACTTCCGGGACGCCCAGGAGTTGCTCAATCTGCTCGGCCGGGCCGCCCTTACTCAGGTCGATGGTCTCGCAGCCGAAGCTCCGCGCCTGCGCCAGGCGGTCCGCGTTCATGTCGCCCACAATCACGACGGCGGCACCCAGGAGCTGGGCACTGGTCGCCGCGGCCAGGCCCACGGGCCCTGCGCCCGCCACGTAGACGGTGGACCCGACGCCGACGCCTGCGGTGACCGCACCATGGAATCCGGTCGGGAAGATGTCCGAGAGCATCGTCAGGTCCAGCATCTTTTCGAGGGCCTGATCTTTGTCCGGGAACTTCAACAGGTTCCAATCGGCATACGGCACCAGGACGTAGTTGGCCTGGCCGCCTACCCAGCCGCCCATATCCACGTAGCCGTAGGCGCTGCCCGGGCGGTCGGGGTTGACGTTGAGGCAGATGCCCGTCTTGCGTTCCTTGCAGTTCCGGCAGCGCCCGCAGGCGATATTGAACGGGACAGAACAGATGTCCCCCACTTTGATGAATTCAACATCCGGACCCACTTCCACCACTTCTCCGGTGATCTCGTGCCCGAGCACCAGGTCAGTGGGGGCCGTGGTGCGCCCGCGGACCATGTGCTGGTCCGAGCCGCAGATGTTGGTGGCCACGGTTTTGAGGATTACGCCGTGGCGCACCTGCCGGCCCACGTTGGCGGGGTTGACCCCCGGACCGTCCTTGAGTTCGAAGGTGGGGTAGTCGATGTCGATCAGTTCGACTTTTCCCGGCCCCTTGTAGGCAACGGCTTTGTTCCCTGTCATCTCATTCCTCCTGCGTTCACGGACCCCAGACGGAAGCCCTGCTGTGATTGACGAAGTTTCTTGATGCGCCCTCCGCAGGGACACCGCGGCCGCACTGCCGCACGGCGGCCGTCAGGGACGACTGCGCCGGGTGTTCCCGGAATGCTGGAGGGTTCGGTCAGTCTAGGCCGTAGGCATGCTTAGGGGTAGAGGCTGCGGGATCGGAAAGCCGGGCGGGCCGGTTTAGCCCAGTGCGGACTGAACAGCCTCGATGATCTCCGGCGCGTCAGGCTCAACGGTGGGCGCAAAGCGGGCGATGACCTCGCCGTCGCGGTTCACGAGGAACTTCTCGAAGTTCCACTTCACCAGGCCGGGCAGGATTCCCGTCTTGAATTTGGTGAGCTCGGCGTAGAGCGGGTGCTGGTTCTTTCCCCGGACGTTGGCCTTGACTGTCAGCGGGAAGGTCACCCCGAAATTGCGCTGGCAGAACTCGGCGATCTCGGCGTCGCCGCCGGGCTCCTGCCCGGCGAACTGGTTGCAGGGGACGCCGAGGACCTGGAAGCCCTGGCCCCGGAACTTGTTGTGCAGCGCCTCGAGTCCAGCGTACTGGGGCGTGAAACCGCACTGGGACGCCACGTTGACCACCAGAACCACGTCGTCCTTGAATCGGCCAAAATCGGTCTCGGTCCCGTCGATGAGGGTCAGGGGAATGGAGTGCAGAGCTGTCATGGGGCGCGTCCTTGCGATGTCGATGGTCCGGAGCAGGGAATCTGAACTGGTCACTCCATTATTCGGCACCGGGGCCCGCGGGTATGGGTGTACCCCCGGACATGACGCCGGAACAATGCCCTGCGGCGCGGCGGGGGCTAGCCGCCGGGCGTCGCAGAGGGCGTCGCTGAGGGTTTTGTTGTCACTGCCGTGGTGGCCGACTGCGTGACCGCCCGTGGCTTCGGCGTATCGGCCGGCGCGGTGACCGGGTCCGGCTCCACAGTGAGCGGGGCCGGCACCGGGGTGGCCGTCTTGGCGGCAGCCTCCGTCGCGGTTGCGGAGGCTGACGCAGGCGCGGAGGACGGCGGTGCCACCGGCGGCGGGACCGATAACGGTGCTGATGGCTTGGCGGAGGCTGTTCCCGTCTGGGTTGGCGCCGGCGTTGGGGTGGCGGTCGCCGACGGCGTCGGGGTCGCAGTTGCCGACGGGGTCGGGGTCGCCGTTGCCGACGGCCGCGGGGTGGGCGCGTCAGGTGTGGTCGTCGTGGCAGTGCCGGTCGGCGTCGGCGTCGCGGAGGCAGTGCCCGTGGGTGTCGGGGTCGCGGAGGCAGTGCCGGTCGGCGTCGGGGTCGCGGAGGCAGTGCCCGTGGGCGACGGCTTAGAGGTGGCGGAAGGCGTTGGGGACGGTTTGTCGGCGGCGGCTTCAGTAGCCGCAGGTGAGGCACTCGCCGACGGCTTGGCGGCCACCGCGGCAGGCTGCTCCTGAACGCCGCCGGCCACCACATGGGTCAGGTCCTCCCGGACAGGAATCGCCCAGCCAATCCCCGCATTGGTTGCCTTACCGGCGTCGGGTGCGTAACTGGTCATGTCGATCGGGCCGAGTTGATCCACCTGCTTGATGGGGAGAAATGTCCAATCGCGCGGATCAGTGTGGGAGCCGTTGAGGATGGTCTCGAAGTGAAGATGGCAGCCCGTAGAGGATCCGGTGGTACCTACCCGGGCAATAATTTCCCCCACCCGCACGGAGTCGCCCTTCTTGACCGCGATCGCCTCCAGATGGTTGTACGTGGTGATGAGACCGTTGCCGTGGTCGATTTCCACCCGGTTTCCGCCGCCCCACGGGTGCCACCCGACGGCCCGCACCACACCGGCGTCGGCGGAGTAGACCCGGGTGCCGCAGGGGGCCGCGAAGTCCTGGCCCCAGTGGAATTCGCCCGCGAATCCTGTCAGGGGGCTGGTGCGCAGCCCGAACGGGGAGGAAGGCACCAGTGATTCCAGCGGGGCCATGAGGAAGCCCGCCGCGGGCCGGCGCAGGGACGCCGAGGCCACATTGAGCTCTCCACGCACCCCTGCCCGGGTGGCGGTGTCCACCGTGCTCCGGCTGAAGGCCACGAGCGCCTGGGCGTCGGCGGTGACAGCGCCGGTGCCGGGAGTCCCCGCGGGCGCGGTCGCGGCGGAATGGGCCAGCGAGTCCAGGGCTTCCGGTCCCACGTCGCCGGAGGCAGGCATGGCGGCCGACGGGACGGCGGTGGGCGCGCCGTAGGTCGCAAAGGCGCTCAGGCCCTGAAAGCCGCCGAATGCCAGCACGGCCAGGGACAGGCACAGACCTCCGGACACGCAGCGCACGGCAATGGTCCGTGCCCTCGCTGACTGCTCATTCGATGAGTTTCCCCAGTGTTTTCCCACGAAATGACTCCCGCAATATGTCCGCCAGACCCCAATCTTCACGGACTTACCTCCCTATGTGACCACAGACGGCCGGGTCTGTGAACCGTCAACGCGTTCCTTTGCGGGACCAATCGGAGATCCGCGGATGTCCCCAGTAGCTTGCCGGCTGCGGCCCAGTAGTTCTCCGCACAATTGCAGGTGCCGCACGCCGCCGGGACGGGTAAGAATGAAGGATGCGAAATGTCCTCAGGGAATGGCAGGCGGAGCTCAAACAGACGTTCACGGGGACGCGCGATTCGGTGCCCGAGTGGGTGCCGGGCCTGGCCGAGGGGGACGACGCCGGTTACCACTTGCCCGGCTCGGCCGTCTGGGCCGTGCACGGGGACATGCCAACCATCGTGGCGGGAATCCGGGCACTGCTGATGCAGGCGCTCCATCCCGGCGCGTTGGCCGGAGTCCACGATCACTCCCGTTTCCGCGAAGACCCGCTGGGCCGGCTGGCTGGCACGATCCGCTGGATCTTCACCGTGACGTATGGCTCCACGGATACGGCGAAGGCGGCGTCGGACTGGGTTCTTCGGCTGCACCGGACGGTGCGGGGAGAATTTGTGGACGGCCACGGCATAAGGCGCAGTTACGCGGCCAATGATCCCGAGCTGCTCCGGTGGGTTCACATTGCCTTCACAGACGCTTTCCTCTCTGCCCACAAGCTGTGGGGGCGGCCGATTCCTGGCGGACCTGATGCCTACGTCCGTGAGTGGGCCCAGGCCGGCCGGCTGATGGGCGTCGAGGCACCGCCGCTGAGCGAAGCGGAAATGCGGCAGCAGTTGGACCGCTGGTACGACGACGGCGAGCTCCGCTGTGACGAACGGGTCACCGAAACGGTGGCGTTTATTCGCGACCCGCCCCTGCACCCCGCGCTCAGGGCTGGCTACCGGGTGCTGTTCGCGGCCGCCGTGGCAAGCCTCGAGCCCAAGTACCGGGAGCTTCTGGGCCTACGGACCGCGCGGCTGGGCCCGATACCGCTGCCGGTAACCCTGGCCACCCGGGTCACGCTCGGCGTGGTGCATGTGGCCCTCGGACGGATGGGCCCCAGCGAGCAAGCTGCCCGCGCGCGGCTGCGCCGGCTGGGCTACCTGGCCTGAGTCTGGGCCGGCGGGCGGCTGGGGTGGTTTGCTGGTTCGTGGCGGGGCGGCTGGCGCACGGGGCGGCTGGGTGGATGAATCGGTGCCGGTACTGCCGGAGGACGCAACCTTGGCCAGAACCTCACGAGAACCTCACGAGAATAGAAATGCCGGGGACGCAAAAAGGCCCCGGTCCGAGGACCGGGGCCAACCGCGGAGAATGGGGGATTTGAACCCCCGAGGGCGTTAACCCAACACGCGTTCCAGGCGTGCGCCATAGGCCGCTAGGCGAATTCTCCAGTAGCTTCTGAATCAAAAGCAGATACTAGAATACCTGAACTTTCCGGCTTCGCCCAATTGGGCCTCCCGCCCCGGCCTGCGGCTCCTCCGCGGGACATGCCCCACGGCCCACTCGAGGGCTGGACATAGCCCCAAATAGCCCACTCCTTCCCGCCAAGAATGGGCATGCCCCACATTGCCTACTCCCGCGACTGGACATGCCCCGCGGCCCGCCCGACCGCCGGACACAGTCCCACCGCGCCCGCTCCTGCAGCCCGCTCCTGCCGCGAAAAATGGGCATGTCCCGCCGAGGATGAAGGGCCAAACCGGGCCAATTCGGGGCACACCCAATCGTCAGGTAAACTGGCTGACGGCCCCTCATGTGGCGTCATCCTGTTGAACTCCCCCAGGACCGGAAGGTAGCAAGGGTAAACGGGCTCTGGCGGGTGCATGAGGGGTCTTTTATGTCTGTGCCGATTGGTAGGGTTTATCTGTGACTGTTACTACCGCCCTCTACCGTCGATACCGCCCCGATTCGTTCGCGGACGTTATCGGGCAGGAGCACGTCACCGAGCCTCTCATGACGGCCCTGCGCAAGAACCGCGTCAACCACGCCTATCTCTTTTCGGGCCCCCGCGGCTGTGGCAAAACCACCTCCGCCCGCATCCTGGCCCGCTGCCTGAACTGCGCCGAGGGCCCCACGGACACCCCCTGCGGCGAGTGCCCCAGCTGCGTGGAACTCGCCCGCGGCGGCTCCGGCTCCCTGGACGTCATCGAGATCGACGCCGCCAGCCACGGCGGTGTCGACGACGCCCGCGACCTCCGGGAACGGGCCACCTACGCCCCCGTCCGGGACCGCTACAAGATCTTCATCATCGACGAAGCCCACATGGTCACGTCGGCCGGGTTCAACGCCCTGCTCAAGATCGTCGAAGAACCGCCGGAACACATCAAGTTCATCTTCGCCACCACGGAGCCGGACAAGGTCATCGGCACCATCCGTTCCCGCACGCACCACTACCCTTTCCGGCTGGTGCCGCCGGAGCCTCTCATGGCGTATCTGGAGCTGCTCTGTACCCAGGAGAACGTCCCTGTGGCGCCCGGGGTGCTCTCGCTCGTCATCCGCGCGGGCGGCGGTTCGGTCCGCGACTCCCTCTCCGTGCTCGACCAGCTCATGGCCGGCGCCGGACCAAACGGACTGGACTACGAACTCGCTGTCGCCCTCCTGGGCTACACACACGCCTCCCTGCTCGATGACGTCGTGGAGGCCGTCGCGGCGTCGGATGCCGCCACGGTGTTCCGCGCTGTGGACCGCGTCATCCAGACCGGGCACGATCCAAGGCGCTTCGTCGAGGACCTGCTGGAACGCTTCCGCGACCTCATCATCGTCCAGGCCATGCCCGAAAGCGCCCAGTCCATCCTCCGCGGCATGCCGGCGGACCAGATCGCCCGGCTGCAGAACCAGGCGCACAACCTCGGGGCGGCCGAGCTCTCCCGCGCCGCTGACGTGACCAATACCGCGCTCACGGACATGACCGGGGCCACCTCGCCGCGCCTGCACCTGGAACTGCTGTGCGCCCGCATCCTGCTGCCCAGCTCCGAGCAGACCGAGCGCGGCATTGCAGCCCGGATCGACCGCGTCGAGCGGCGCTTGAACTACGCCGGGAACGACGTCGGAGCCCCCCTCGCTGGCGCTCCCGCACCTGTTGCCGTTTCGCCTGCACGCACGGAGCAGGCAGCCGCGCCAGAGCCGCCGGCAGCGCACGTGCCCGCCGCACCTTCGCACGCCGCACCGGCTGCCGCAACCACCACCCCCTCCGCCCCGCCCCGGGGCGAGCAGCCGCCGGCCACAGTCTCCGCGCCCGCCCGTCAGGACGAGCCTGTCCGCGAACCGCTGACGGCACCACGGGTCAGCACCAGCGACTGGCCTGTGGACGAACCCGCGGCGGCCAGCCGGCCCGCCCCTGCCGCAGGTCCCGCCGCCGCGCCTCCGTCCCCACCCGCGTCAGAGACTGCCCCAGCGGCGGCCCCATCCGCACCTTCCGTCCCTGCTCGCCCCGAGCCGGCCGAGCCCGGCAGGGCGCCTGCCGTTGCTCCCAGCCCTGCGCCCGGGTCTGCCGCCGGACCCGGAGCCGACGTGGAGGTTTTGCGTCGCGCCTGGCCCGAGATCCTGCAAACGCTCACCAAGATCAAACGCAGCACCTGGGCGCTGGTGGAACCCAACGCCCAGGTCGGCCACTTCGAAGACCACGTCCTGACCCTCGCGTTCACCACCACGGGGCTGGCGGGGGCCTTCGGCCGGGCCGACCACGCAGAGAACCTCCGGCAGGCGATCCACAAGACGATCGGCATCGATTGCCAGATCCGGGCCGTGGCCGGCAGCAGCAACAGCCCAGCGAGCTCTGAGCCAAACCCAAAAGCGCCGCCGGCTAGCCCGGAGGCCCCGGCATCGTCCGCAAGCCAGGCGACATCGGCAGACGTCGCTTGGGGCCTGAGCCCGGCTCCCCAGCAGGCCCCATCTCCGGCCAACGATGCCGCTGAAGCCGTCCCCTCGCGGGTGGCCCCCGCGCACGTTCCCGCCGCCTCAACACCTTCGACGCAACCCACTCCAGCCCCCGCGGCCCAGGATCAGGTCCGTGCAGCCGAGCCGGCAGCGGAACCGCAGGCGCCTGCCCCCGCGATCCAAACTCAGGTCCGCGCAGCCGAGCCAGCAGCCGAATCGGACGGCCCTTCGGAGCCTTCCGGGTCCTACGCCGACGCCGATGACGACTGGGGACCGCCCCGGGACGAGGACGCCCCTCCGCTGGACGAGGAACCACCCTTGGATTGGGACCCCTCGCCCGTAGCCACGCCGCGCCGCCCCGAGCCCGCGGCTGCCGCTACGGCTCCGGCCCGTAAGTCCCCTGCCGCGCCGGCATCCAAAACCGCCGGCTCCCCGGCCGGGACACCGGGCGCAGACCCGGACGCGTCGGATGACGCGTGGGCCCGCGCCGTCGAGCAGTCACCCGGCGTCTGGACGGTCGGCACAGATTCGAACCTCGGCCGGTACACGAGCCCGGATGTCGAGCCCGCTGCGCCCGAGCCCGAGCCGAAGCCTGTGCACTACGAGCCGGCGGCGGCACAGATCCCGGAGTACGCGGGTGTCGTGTCCGCGCCGTCTGGACTGACCTCGGACCGCCCGGCCCGGGCCGAAGCGGCTCCGGCGCCGGCGGTTGCGGTGTCTGTTGCGCCGCGTGTGGCCGCCGCTGCAGTAGCTGCCGTCGCGGAGGCTGTTGCGGTCACTGCCGTTCCCGAGCCTGCCGCCCCGGCAGGCCGGCAAAGCCTGTACCAGCGGCTGTCGAACAGTCCCGAGGCCGAGGCCGGGCGGGCGAAGGCCCCCACCCGCGCTGCCGCTGCGACCACCGTCTACGTACAGGACATCCCGAGCGCCGACGACGAAACGATCGAGGAATCGGGCGTCTTCGGCCGGGCCGCCGTCGAGCGCATTCTGGGCGGGAAACTGGTGGAGGAGCGCTCCCTGGATGGAAGCCCGCTGCCGCCCCGCTTCTAGCAAAACCCCTGCCGGCTGGCCCCGGCCCTACTCCAAACGAACGAGGACATTGTGTACGAAGGCGCAGTTCAAGAGCTGATCGACGAGCTCGGACGCCTTCCCGGAGTGGGGCCTAAGTCCGCCCAGCGGCTGGCCTTCCACATCCTCGAGGCCGATCCCCAGGACATGAAGCGGCTTGTCGATGCCATCACCACAGTGAAGGAACGGGTCAAGTTCTGCACGGTTTGCGGGAACGTGACCGAGCAGGAACTGTGCAACATCTGCCGCGACCCGCGCCGGGACCCCACGGTGATCTGCGTCGTCGAAGAATCCAAGGACGTCCTGGCGGTGGAACGCACGCGGTCCTTCCGCGGCAGGTACCACGTCCTGGGCGGCGCGATTAATCCGATCGCCGGGATCGGTCCGGAACAGCTCCGGATCCGTGAATTGCTGACCCGGCTCAACGACGGCGCCATCCAGGAAATCATCATCGCCACCGACCCCAACCTCGAGGGCGAGGCAACGGCGACCTATCTGGCCCGGATGCTCAAGTCGATTGGCATCGCCGTCACCCGGCTGGCGTCCGGCCTGCCCGTAGGCGGGGACCTGGAATACGCCGACGAAGTCACGCTCGGCAGGGCCTTCGAGGGCCGCCGCAACGCCCTGAGCTGACGCACTCGTGGCCGCCGCGGCGGCGACACCCGAGCTCCCCCGCCCGGCCCAATGGACATGTCCAGCGCCCACGCCCGGGAATGGACACAATGCCCTCATGCCCACTCCAGCCCGCCAAGAATGAGCATGTCCCGCGGAAACACTGAGCATGTCCAYTCCTGACCCGASCTCCCCCCACCCGGCCCGAYGGACATGTCCAGCGCCCACGCCCGGGAATGGACACAATGCCCTCATGCCCACTCCAGCCCGCCAAGAATGAGCATGTCCCGCGGAAACACTGAGCATGTCCACTCCTTGCCCGCAGCACTGGGCA
>NZ_JBFUAR010000011.1:0-68390 GCF_056406175.1 Arthrobacter sp. P1_D12 | reverse complement strand
TGCGTCTCCGTAGTCGGGCATGCCGGAGTTGTGGTCCAGCAACTGGCGGACGGTGATCGGTCCGGGCGGCCGCAGCGTGGTCCGGAAACTCTCCAGGACGCCGTTCACCGGGTCATCGAGCCCAATGAGTCCCTGGTCGACGAGTTTCAAGACGGAGACGGCGACCATCGACTTCGTAATACTGGCTACCGATACCCGGTCCTGCGGCTGAGCAGGGTCCTTGCTGTCCAGGTTTCGCACCCCGTAGGCCTTGGACCATTCCCCGCCAGGCCATCGCACCTGAACAACAAGGGCCGTTGAACCGCCATCCATAAAGTGCTGGACCCGGCGTTCCAGAGACTCCGTCGCTGCCTGGATCGCTTCCTGGGTCACTGCTCGGGTCGCGGCGACGCTTGACGGAGCCGGCCCTGGAGGGGCCCCTGCACAACCGTTCCCGGCAATGACCAAAGCCGCGGAGACAACTGCGGCACCGAGCGGACCAAAACGCGTGCGCGACCAGGCAGCCAAGGCACCCATGACATCGTTGTACGCCTAAACGTCTCCACTGGATAGGCCCGGCCCTCAAGTCCCTCGGCAGACAGCCCGCTTACTTGGAACCTCCTCCCGGCGCCGCTAGGGGTTCCCAACCGGACTCCCTTAATCCCAGGTTGTGCAGGCGACTTCGGAAACCGACACCCGGGTGTCATTGTTCGAAGTTGTCTGCACTGATCCTTTTCCGGCTTCCGCAACACGATTGGGCGAGGGTCTAGACACGATGCAACGTCGGGCTGGGCAAAATCCACTCAGGGAATACCTCAGCTATATCGAGCAAGATGTCTCAGAACGGCGTTAGGGGTCTGGTCATGCCTCTCATAGAAAGTTCAATTCGCACGGCGAATTATCGTGTCTTGCACACCTGGTCCATAGACGTACCGTCGGACCGCCTTTGGTGGGGCCTCACCGACTCGGAGGCGCTGCCGCACTGGTTAGGGAAGCTGAGCGCTGGAAGATTCGTCACGGGAGATGTCATAAGAATCGAGCACGCGGAAAACTACTTCTGCACCAGTCGCGTCCAGGAGTGCGAACCGGAACGCCGGCTGCGCATGACCTGGGAGTTTCCGGACGAACCACTCTCGACAGTCCTCATAACTCTTTCTCCCGAAAATAGTGCGACTCGCCTGACGTTAACGCACGACGGACTCGGAGACGAAGCAGCCAACTACCTGCCCGGGTGGCACACCCATTTTCTGTATCTAGAAGCGCTGCTCCTGGGCCAGCCTCGATCCATGACCGACTTTTGGTCGACATACGAGGAGCTCTCCGCAGCTCAGGCCAAGTAACCTCAATTCATCTGCGATACGGCCTGTCTCTGAAGGCTGCCCGTAAACCGGTCGATCACCGTGCCCAGAAAACGCGCCGCTACGTCCCGTGCAGGTGCTGGCTCAGTCCATGTACGCAAGACCCGCACGGTGATATGCACGGTGATGGGGGGATTACTGCAACCATGCTCCTCATGACCGGAATGAAGATCGGCTATGCCCGCGTCTCGACGAACGAGCAGGATCTGACCGCTCAACGAAACGCCCTCCTTGCCCTGGGTGTTGAAGAGAAGCAGATCTTTGTCGATCACGGACTTACAGGAGCTAACCGTCTGCGCCCTGGACTCCGTGAAGCGATGGCGGCATGTCGAGCCGGCGATACCCTCGTGGTGACCAAGCTCGACCGACTGGCCCGCTCCCTTTCTGATGCCAGGGACATTGCCGATGAGCTCACGGCCAAAGGGGTAGTCCTCAGTCTCGGCGGCAACACCCACGACCCGACCGACCCGGTAGGCCGGCTGCTTTTCAACGTCCTGGGAATGGTGGCCGAGTTCGAGGCGGATCTGATCCGGGCACGTACCCGCGAGGGAATGACGGTCGCAAAAGCCAAGGGGCGGCTGAAAGGCAAGCAACCAAAATTGTCCAAGGCGCAGCGGAAGCACCTCCTGAAACTGCACGACGCCGGGGAGCACACGCAGGCCGAACTAGCCGAACTGTTCCGGGTATCCCGGACGACCGTGTACCGCGAGCTTCAAAGACGGGCCATCTGAAGACCGCTGCGGTGCCGCCGGCTGTGAGTGCACTAAGCGCTGCGAGAAGAACACGATTTAGCGCCGCGATTCACTGGTTGGAGCGGCGCAGCGCTCTACGCCAACAGCAAGCCCGTGCTGCACGTGAGAGCACTACAACGTAGCCCGAATCGACGTGCTGCCTGAAGACTCTGGGTTTCGGTCTCGCCAGCAAGCGCCCGGGCCTACTGCACGGGCCTCGCTTCGCTCGGGCTGTAGAAGCGCTTTTTCTGTTTTGGCTGCTGTCCTGTCGGATTGTACGTGTCCGCTCCGGCCGGTCTAGCCCCTCCTTCGTCGGGGCCTGCGGTGCAGGAATTTCCCTGCGGCGCTCCTTCGTCGCTGATTTCCTTCGGGAATTTCCCGCCCCTTGCCCTGCGGGTAGACAGGCCTCCGTCGGCCACAGCTCCGCAAGCTTCGCCAGCAGCCAAAACAACGGGGGGAGAGGGGACGCTGGCCGGTCACCAAAGCCGCCCCACCCACCGGCAAAACAACTTGGCCCGCACCCGCACCCGTTTCCACCCGCTTGACAGACATAGAAGCGTCGGGGGGAGAAGGGGAAGCTGGCCGGTCACCCACCGCTCCCCGCCCACCACATCCTCGGAAAAGGACACACCACCATGAACACCACACCCACGCTGGAACAACTCAACCCGGCCACCCTGACGGTCGATATCAACGTCCGGAAAGACGCCGCCCTGTCGGCCAGTTTCGTAGCCAGCATCAAGGAACTCGGAGTCCTCGAGCCCGTGATCGCGCACCGCAAGGACGATGGCACCGTGCACGTGCTGATGGGCCAGCGCCGCACTCTCGGAGCGATCGAGGCCGAACGCGACTCCATCCCCGTCATGATCGTGGCCAGCCCGGAGGAAGCTGACCGGCTCATCACGCAGGTCGTGGAGAACATCCAGCGCACCGAACTCACCGAAGCCGACGAGGCAGAGGCCTACCACCAGCTCTCCCTGATCGGCGTCTCGGCCGCCGCGATCGCCAAGAAGACCGGACGGACCAAGATCACCGTTGAAAGCGCTCTGAAGGCCAAAGCGACCACCGCCGGTGCCCAGGCACTGCACAACGGCTACACCGTCGAACAGGCCCTCATCCTCGCCGAATTCGAAGCCGACGAGGACGCGACGGCCGAGCTGGAATCCGTCATCAAGGACGAACCCGAATATCTGGACCACATGACCCAGAAACTGCGGGACGAACGCGACTCCCGCGAGCAGCTGGCCGCGTTGAAAGCCGCCCTCGAGGCCGAGGGACAGACCGTGGTGGAGGACGCCGGGCACTACGGCGACCACGACACCCTCCGCGTGGACGCGCTGAAGCGGGCCGACGGGGAACCGGCCACCGAGGAGGACGCCAACGCCTACTTGGTCAGCACCGACTACCGGCGCCAGCACACCGCCGTCCCCGTAGTCACCGGCTGGAAGGATCTGGGCTTCACCCCGAAGTACGAACGCTACGACGGCGGCACCGGGGCGCAGAATGGCTCGATGACCGAGGAACAGAAGGCCGAGCGGAAGACCCTGATCGCCAACAACCGCGAGATGGAAACAGCAACCAAGGTCAGGCGGGAATTCGTGAAGACCCTGCTGTCCCGCAAGGCCGCACCGAAGGGCTGGCAGTACTTCACCGTCCACGCCATCACCCACGACCCCGAAACCGCCAGCGGCTACGAGGGCAAGGTGGCCGCCGAGATGATCGGGGCCAAGACCGGTGAGGGCACCGACCGGTGGGGCTGGAACCCCCTGCGGGACCACATCGCCGCCACCACGGCCCGGCCCGAATTCTCCCTGATCGCCCTGATCTGCGCAGGCTATGAAAAGACCATCCAGAAAGACTCATGGCGGAGCGCCGAAAAGCGGCACTTCCACTACCTGAACCAGCTCATCTCCTGGGGCTACACCGCCAGCGACGTGGAGCAGATCATCCTCGACAAGCACACCGCCGAAACCGAGTAATCTGACAGTGAGCCGGGCGGCTGACCCCCAATACAGCCGCCCGGCCACTCACCCCGTGAAGGGCCGGGAACCTCCCGCAACGCGGGGGTCCGCCGCCCAGGGCGAACCACAGCAGCCACTCACCAGCGGCGGACCGCCGTTGGCGCGACCGAGCACGACCTACCTTGGACACCGCGCACCGACAGGGCCGCCCACCGGCCCCTGCCCAAGGACACAGACCTGGCCCGCGCGATCACAGTCCTTGCCGGTGATCACCACCCCCCAACTTCCGCAGCTTCGAAGTGGCTCAACACATCACCGCCGGGCTTTTTGTCATCACCCATCGACCGCACCTGCGTTCATTGTCTCCCCAGACCGGTCAGCAGCCGGGAAGATTGGCCGTGGACGACAGCAGGAGCGGGCGGGGACCCTGCCGTGCGCAGATGCGGCGAATCCCGGGGCAACTTCTACCGCGGCTCTATTCCGGGGACCGGGTGTGCCGGGTGGCTCAACGCCTCTTTGCTGACGGTCTCACCGGCGCGAATGGTCACAAAAGTGCAGGCAAAAACCTCTAGAACTAGCGGAAAAATTCCTATTTATTCAGTTGAATGATTGGTAGAATTGAGGCAGCAGTACAGAGCAGACGAACCTAACTAAGAGTGATACGAAACCGAGGACTGACCATGACTGTCACCATCTACACCAAGCCCGCAGGATGCTTTGGCTGCACCAAAACCAAGCAGAAGTTCACCGACGCCGGTGTCGCCTTCACCGAGGTGGACGTGACCACCAGCCCGGCCGCGTTTGAGTACATTACCGAAGAGCTCGGCTACTCCCAGATCCCGGTCGTGGTCTACGACAAGGACAATACAGAGGACCACTGGTCCGGGCTGAACCCGGACAAGATCGCCCGGGTCATTGGAATCGAAGCCGGAACCCGGGAAGGCGTCTCCGCATGAGCGGCGGGACCGCCATTATCGTCATCGGCAACCTCACCGCCGACCCCGAGCTACGCTCCACCGGATCCGGGACGGCCCTCACCCGATTCACCATCGCCTCCACCCCAACGACCTTCGATGCCAGGCCCGGTAAGTGGGCCGACGGGGACACCGAGTTCGTGCCCGCGACGGCGTGGCGCGGCACCGCCGAACATGTGGCAGCGTCGCTGACCAGGGGGATGCGTGTGATCGCCATCGGGACCCTGAAGCCCCGGTCCTATACGACGAAGACGGGGGAGGTGCGCACTGTTGTCGAGCTCGAGGTCGAGGACATCGGCCCGTCCCTGCGCCACGTCACGGCCGTGGTCACGCGCACCGGTCCGGGTCCGGAGCAGGACGAGGAGCACCCGCCGGACAGGTTCAGCCTGTCCCCCCGGGAGTACGGAGACGACGAGGCGTGGTTCGGCCTCGCCGCCAACCCGGCCGGCCACATCAACCTCCCCTCCCCTGATACCGAGCCGGTCTTCTAATTACTGTCCGCGGCCACGGCCAAGGCTGGCCGTGAGCCATCTGCAGCACTAGTCTTCAGACAGCACCGTCCCGCCCCCGTCCACTGAAAGGCTGGTCCATGACTCACGATGATGAACTCCGGGTCTGGGCCAAAGGCACCTACACCCTTGAGGCGGCAACGGAGCTCCTGTTGCGCGCCTTCGGCGGCCGGTTTGCCAGGCTCGGGCAGCCATGGGTGAAGCAGGAGGACGGCGGCGGAAACGTGTGGATCGATTTCGCGGCCATCCCGGAACACGTTGACGGGCTCTCCGGCGGGGAGCGGCGTTTCCTGCTGCTGGCCACCTCGCTGTCCGACGCTTATTCGGTCGATCTGGGCAAGGTTGTTCCGGGACTGGACCGGGGCAACCTTGACCTCCTACTGGCCGCCATCGCCCACGCCGGCGGTAGCCACGAGCACTCGGATGTCCGGACCACCGACGACGGAAGCATGAGCCTGAAGCCCGGATACCTGGACAGCCTCCACCCCTGGCCCAGGACGCCGGATGCCGGCTAAAAAAATTCCTGCGTTCACCCCGTACTTCACCGAGGAACAGGCCGGGCAGGTCCGGGCAGCGTTCCTGGCCACCGGCCGGCTTGAAGGGGACGCGAGCGTGTCGGACTTCATCGTCCGCGCCACGATGCGGGAAGTGAAACGCTTGCAGCGCAAACACAACCAAGGCAGGACATGGGAGCCCGCCCCGGCCGGGACGCTGAGGCACGGCCAGCGCACCCGCGACGAGATCCGCCAACGCGACACCAAGGACAACTGACCCATGCCCGGAAAGACCACGGAACCGGCCCAGACGCCGCCGGCCCTCAACGGCCGGGTATGGCCGAGAATGCTGACGCTGGATCAGGTGAAGGAGATCCTGAACGTCAACAGCCCTCTGGTCTATACGCTGGTGCGCAGCGGGGAACTGCGGGCCGCGCAGTTCGGCGGCCGGAACGTCTGGCGCGTCCGGGAAGACGACCTGCTGGCCTACATCGAAGCCGCCTACGACAGAACGGCCCAGCGGATCGCGGCCGGACAAATCCCGGAAACCACCGAGGACTGACCCGCCTATCCCTCCGCCGCAACCCCTGCCGGGGGGAGAATTAAGGCATGTGCGGCAGGTACGTGATGTCCAAGGCCACCGGGGATCTCCTGGCCCATTTCGAGGCGAAGGAAGTCGAGGGCAGCCCGCCCCCGCCGTCCTGGAATGTGGCGCCAACCCAGGACGTCCCTATCATCGCCGAGAGGCTGGATGAGGACGCGGTGGAACGCCGGCTCCTGATCGCCCGCTGGGGCCTCGTCCCGTCCTGGGCGAAGGAGGTGAAGATCGGTTCGAAGCTGATCAACGCCCGGAGCGAATCCATCCTGGATAAGCCGGCCTTCCGCAAGGCGGCGATCAAGCGGCGCGCCCTGATCCCGGCCGAGGGATATTACGAGTGGGAGAAAACCCCGGACGGGAAAAAGATCCCGCACTACCTCCACTCGGAGAAGAATGAGTTGCTGGCCTTTGCCGGGCTTTATGAGTTCTGGCCGGACCCGTCCCTCCCCGTGGATGACCCGCACCGGTGGCTGCTCAGCTGCACCGTGCTCACCACCACGGCCCACGACTCCCTCGGCCATGTCCACGACCGGGCCCCGGTCATCGTCCCGCCGGAGATGTTCCATGACTGGCTCAACCCCGGCACCACCGACAAGACCGAGGTGCAGAGAATCCTGGATGCCATTCCCGAACCGGTCCTGACGCCGACGGTGGTCACGGACCGGGTGAACAGCGTCCGCAACAACGGCCCCGAACTCATCGACCCGGCCACCTGAACCAATGGAACAACCTACCCGCCTGGGGCGCCAATCAAACCTCCTGCCGGAGCGGCAGCGGCACCCGGCGATGACCGGAAACGGACGACGGCCGCCCCGGTAAGGTGACGGCCGTTGGGTGGTTTGGTGCACCCGCTCGCGGGTGCTTTTTTTGTGGTCCTTGGCTGATGAAAGCCGGCCCTGACGTCTGGTGCGCCGGGCGCCCCAGGCTTGGTCCATGGGGAAGGACCCGGCCGCCCGTTAGGGCTGTGTGGTCGCGGTGGTCAGGACGTCACCGTGCGGGGGAGTGGACGCCTGTCCGGCGGTCTCCACCGGTGAGGCTTTGCGCCGGCGGGTGACTGCCCCGGGTTCGAGGCCGAGCTTCTTCAGCTCCTCGGCGTTCCATCCATCCTTGGTGGCCCGGACGTAAGCGCGTTTGTCGTCGCGTTCGGCTTCGCTGAGTTGTTCCTTGAGGTCCGCGACCCGCTGCCGGGTCTTCACCAGTGCGGTGACGGATTCGATGCGCGAGTCGAGCAGCGCGCGGGCCTGGTTACGTGTCTGTTCAATGTCGAGGTTCGCCATGCCACCCACCCTAGCCCGCCACCTACTGGCGTCCGTGGATGACACGGTGACAGGCGGATGGTTCGGTGACCGCAGCGGAGCAAGCTGGGAACTTAGCCGGGCTAAGTTCGTGTCGCTCCACGGATTGCCATCCTCGTCACGGCAGACTGAAGTCTGGTCCCGGAGTTCCGGGTCGCTGCGCTGGCAAAGGAACGAAGGGCGGGACAATGACTGAAGGCAACGGCTTCGCCGGTTGGAAGTCCCGCCGCCGCCGGGCCAACGTCGACGGCGGAAGAATGCACCGTCACGAGGTCAAGGTCAGCCCCGAAGAAGAAGCCCAGCTTCTCGCCCTGGCGGAGAAGCACCGCGTCACGATCCCGAGGCTTCTGATCGAAGCGGCCCTGAATGAGGACAGCGAAAGCCCCTCGGAACGGCGCGATCAGTTCATGCAGCTTTCCACTCTGCAGCGCCTTGTCGGGTCAGTCGCGAACAACATCAACCAGATTGCCCGGCACGCCAACTCGACCGGCGAAGTGCCGCCCGAAGCGGCGGCAACGATAGCGCACGCGAAGTCCGTGATCATCCGGATTGACCGGCAGCTCGCCGAGATGGCCGGCCGGTGATTCTGCCGTGATTCCGAACATTACCCAGGGCGACCGGATGGCGGGCCTGATGATGTATCTCGCGGGCCCGGGACGCGCCAACGAGCACGAGGAACCGCACCTTGTCGCCGGCGACTCGGCACTCATGGCATGGCACGACGATAACGAACTGAACCGCGACGCGGCCCTGGACATCGCCAACGCACTGGACAGGGCACACCAGTTCTACAAAACAGAGGTTGACGGCGGCCACGTCTTCCACTGTTCGCTGAGTTTGGCCGCGGAAGAAGGCCAGCTTAGCGACGAGCGTTGGGGTGCCATCGCGAACGACTTCATGAAGGACATGGACTTCACCGAGGACGGCGGCAAGGCCCCGGTCCGGTGGGTTGCCGTCCGTCACGGACTGAGCAAGAACGGCAACGACCACATCCACATCGTGGCCAGCATGGTCCGGGACGACGGCACCAAATGGAACAGCTGGAAGAGCAAGTACAAGTCCCAACAGGTCGCCCGGACCCTCGAGAAAAAGTACGGCCTCACCGAGCTCGACGCCGTACGGGCCGAACGAGGCTTCACCCCCGCGGAACAGGCCAAAGCCATCCGCCAGGGACTGCCCGAGGTGGAACGCCACAGCCTCGCCCGCAAGGTGCGCGTCTGCGCCGGAGCATCGACGGATGAGGCAGAGTTTGTCCGCCGGGCACGCCAGGAGGGGATCCTCGTGCGCCCCCGCTACGCGGCTGGCCGTACCGACGTCGTGACCGGCTACTCCGTGGCCGAACGCCCCCGCAAGGGAGAACGTGCCGTGTGGTTCGGCGGCAACTCGTTGGGACGTGACCTGGCGTTGCCCAAGCTCCGGGCAGAGTGGGAGAGCACCCCGGAGTCAGCGGCGTCCGCAGTCGGGGAATGGAACGCTGCGGCGCGCAACCGCCGGCCGGTAAGCCCCGGCCGGGAGACGCTGCAGCCATCGGCTGAGCTGTGGAGCAAGTACGCCAATGACGTCAGTTCCCTCCGGGAGAAACTGGCCACCACCCCGCACGATGATCATGCCGCCTGGGCGCAGGCAGCCTGCGAGACATCGGCGGCTTTCGGTGCATGGTCCAAAAGGATCGAACCGACCCCGGGACCGCTGGCGGACGCCGCCAGGGAGCTCGCCAAGTCCGCCCAGTTGCGCCGTTACCCGGCACGCCCGGTACTGTCCTTGCCCTCGGCACGCGGGGCCACCATGATCCTCCTGGCCGCGACCTCCAAGAGCGACCGCGCCGCCTACGCCCTCATGTTCCGGCAGCTCGCCCAGACAGCACGGGCCATCCACGACATGCACAAGGCCACCGACGATCTGCGCCGTGTCCGGGGTCTTTCCACAGCCGTCCGGGCAGCCAGCAAGGTTGTCGAAGCCAGCGCCACCGCGCAGACACTCAAGGCACAGTCGATGTCAATGGAGACACTGCGCCAACAGCACCCGGAAGCGTCCGAGGAAGCCCTTAGATCAAGGCTCCTGATCGAACGTTCACAAGGTGGATCACCGCTGCCACCCGTTCTGACCCGACCGGACGCAGCGCAGCTGCAGGGAGCGCAGTCACGGACCGAAGAGGCCCACCGGCAGAACAATCCAGGCATCGAGCGATAGGGGAAGAGCATGAGCGAAGCAGACGGAATGGAAGATGCAGTGGACGGGGCGATGCGTACCGGGCTGATGGTCGCGGCCCGCATCGGCGAGCAGCTTGCCAGAATGCGCGAACAGGAACAGCGCAACATCGCCGCAGCCGAGGAACAACGGGCCCGGGAGCTGCAGGAACGCTTTGACGCCCAGCGCGCTGCCGCTTGGGCCCAGCTGGCGCCGGTCGGCCGCGAGGACTGGTGGGACAAAGCCACCCCCGAAATGATCGAACGGGTTCACGAGACCGCCACGGCATGGAAGGCCCATGACACCGAAGCGGCCCAGGCAGCCGGGAAAATCAGCGAACAGGTCCAGAGCCGCTACGGCATCGATGTGAACAACACCGGTGCGGACGAGGCATCCGTGTCCGAGGCCCTTGCACGGG
Organism: Arthrobacter sp. P1_D12; assembly: GCF_056406175.1. Taxonomy (NCBI): domain Bacteria; kingdom Bacillati; phylum Actinomycetota; class Actinomycetes; order Micrococcales; family Micrococcaceae; genus Arthrobacter; species Arthrobacter sp. P1_D12. The sequence continues at coordinate 57,886 of NZ_JBFUAR010000011.1, read as the reverse complement.
CACAGCAGGCCCGCTCCGAAGCCGAAAGGGAACGGACCAAAGGATCGGCCGCGCTCACCGATGAGATGGTGGCCGGCGCAGCAGTTGCCGGCGCCAACCGACAGGACCGGGCAGACAAAAGCGACCCGGCTTGGGATACCGCCGAACGGCGCCAGAATCTGGCCGAACGGCTGGAAGGCATGGGCGACCGCGAAGCCGTAAACTCACGGCTCGTGGCAGACAAGCACCAAGGCACCCACCCCGCGGCCGCCGTTGCGCAGAAGCCCTCGGTGGCCAGGACATCGAAGATGTCCAGAACAGGCGGCAAAGGCAAAGCACTGGAACGCGGCGGGATCGAACGCTAATACGCGAGGGGAGGAGCGTCCCTTGTAGTCACGGCAGGGGTTTCTTAAGTGAATCTCAGGCGAGGACGAAGTAGAAAACCTCGCCGGTTTGTTCTTTTGTCTGATTATTAACAAGAGCTGTCCAAGCGATGTTGACCTCCATGGACTTAGGCGTCCCATTCCAGTTGGCGACTGTTATTGATCCCACGAAAACATCAAGGGATCTGAACACGGTGACGGCGTGCTTCATCTTGTCCCCTGTTTTCGGGTGGATGAATTCGATCGTCGCCTCCCCTGCCAAAGCGTAGTCAACGTGCCCGCCTCCCGGAGGGGTAGGTAGGGGGATGGTTATTACGCAACTGGTGGTGTTCGGTTTCTGCGATCCAACGAATTTCTGGTTCCCACCGATCAAGGTCCATTCAAGCTCCGTGATGACTTGATAGCCCACACCAATGGCCACTTGAGATGTGATGGCTAGAGTGGCCGGCGGAGGCGGGGCGGGCTCATGAATGGGTAGATCGACGGACCCCGATGTGTAGCCCTCCGCGTTGACGGTGAAGTGGATGGGAGACGGCGTCTTGTCCGAAGTGGTGACCGTGAAGGGCTGGCTGGTATATCCCACAAAGCCCACGGGGCCGTATACGGGCGAGCTGCCGCTTGTATACAACAGGATGGTGCCCGTCTCCGCATCTCTGGCATGTATGGTCACGGCGACGCTTTGACCGCGGTCCACGAAGCTTGGGGAGACCTCCAGAATCATTTGTCCCGTCGTGGCGAAGACATTATCTGGTGAAAGAGCACCGACTTCCCCGCACATTTCCTGGCGAACCCTGACCCTATTCCTCTCTCGGAGGTCCCCCACATAGATTGGCAAGAGGGTACTGGTGACGTTACCTGTCGCCCAAACGCTGGTCCTTAGTACGTCGTTGACGAACACGTGCACCCTTGCGCCGGGAATGGCGCCGGAAACCCACACCGTGCGGTTGTGCCCGGGACGTATCGGCTCGTCCAGACGAACCGCGTTGAGGTCTCCATGGTCCAGGACCTCAATCTGCGCAGAATTGCGCAGATTGTCGTGCACACACCCGGATTCGATCGTTACCCATATCTGCTCGCCGGCCCGCAGGCTTCGGTTCAAGAGGATCCATCCATCCATGTCAGTTTGCTTCCAGTAGGCCAGCAGGGGCCAATCGGACGCGTCAGAATGGACTGTGATCACACACCCAACGACGTTCAGCACGTTTAGCCACCATGCGCAGGCCACAGGCGGGGTAAAGAAACCGGGCGGGACCTCCTGAATGGATGAAGGCGGCCAGACGTGGGCGGGATCCGATTCAGAACTCAGGGCGCAGGCCCGTTCCGTAAGAACAATGGATGGATATGGGGGCGATGCCGGAACCAGGGAGGACAGGTCGCCGAAGTAGTAGCTGTCCGAAGTGGAGTCTACTGGGGCGCCGGCCCTACCCAGCATAGTCGTGCCCCCAACACCACCCCGCATCTCGAAGGTGAGTTCAGTCCCCGGGCTCATGCGGCTGGCTGCTACGGCCACCGTTAGCGGACAATACTGGGTCGAGGGTGCAAGTAAGGGCGCATCCAACTGCTGTGTCGGATCAACAACAACGGGTCCGGAGGGAATGCTTTTTCTGCCGAGCCGTCTCAGGGCCGAAGTCGCGTCGAAAGTAGCAGGGGCATGTGCATCTCTGGGTAGCATTGCCCAGAACGTTTCTTCCACAGCCCGGTATTCGAAGACATCGCCTCCTGTGCGCAATTCCACGTAGCATCCCGGCACCGCCCCGCCCACAAGTACAGCGCGGGCACACTCATGAATGGGACCAATGATCACCGGCTGCGCAGGAGATTCATCTCCTTTGAATCGACGCTCCGCTGGAAGTGACTTTCCATCCGTACTGGCAACTGGCCCAACGCCGGGAACCTGAACCGTTTGGACTGCCTTCAGTTCATCGCCGGCGGAAACGGGCCCGTGGATTTCAACCTGAAGTACGCCTAGGTCGGCCGTTTGCGGCCCACCTATCAACGTGTTGCTGCTGGAAAAGACTTCAACGGTGGCACCGGGGTACAGTCCGCTGATGGCGATCCAGTCAACGACGGTATGAACGCTGGACAGAAAAACAGGCGACGGCAGGCTTTTTTTGGGGTAGTCCAGAACTATCTCTGGGGGACTCGGCTTGCTTGTTTCACCGTCCAGGCTCCAGAGAACCGTGATCACGTCCTGCGGCTGCAAGGAAAAACCTGTAAGGGGGATTTCGACCGTGTTGCTGCTCGCGGTTTGCGTTCGATTAATAGCGTCCCCATTGACCAGGATGCTGGCCACGGCGCCAGGCAGAACATGCTCCGCGTGGACAGAGTCCGACAGCGGAGTGATTGGTCCAAGGATTTTTGCAAGTACCAGAGGCATGACCGCCCCTTTCCCTTTAGGGAGGCCATCTGAGGCTCCGGACCTAAAGGCTGGACCCTAACCGACCACGAGGTCAAGAGCATAACGAATCAGTCAACGCGTCGGCGGGGAGTGGTCTCACTAGCCCGGGAGTTTCACGGGTGCGGCGCGGAATGGTGTGTTTAAAAGTCCGAACAGGAGTTCTCCTGCTCGGTGGGATACCTGGCCGGCGGGTGTCTTGTCGACGAAGGTTCCTCCGACATTGGCCTGTCGTTCTCTGCGACTTTCTGAATTTTCTCGGCAGTTGTTCCTTCGTATTAAATGGCGGCGTCACCTGTCCGCGTTGTTGTGAGGTCCACCAGCGGCGCGGCGGGCGCTGTGTGTGACAGTGGATATCTTTCGCTGCAGCTCAATCCGCGAGTACTCTGTTTCCAACCGAGGGCAATGGTCGCGCTCCTGCGCGGCTTAGCGGACGGAGTGGGGGATGGCACGGATCCGAATCGCGTCGCTGAACGTGGAGAACCTCTTCGAGCGACCGAAAGCGATGACCGGTCAAATGCAGCCCGGCGGCAACCCAATTCTCGCTGCTCACGCGAGGATCAACGCGCTTTTCCAGGAGGACGGCTACACGTCGGCGGTCAAAATTGAGATCCTCCAGCTTTTGGACTTACTCGGCCTAACGGCCTCCGATTCCGCGTCTTTCGCCGTCCTCCGACAAATACGCGACCGGCTTGTTACGCGCCACCGCGCCACAGCCAATCATCCGGCGAGCATCGAGGTCGTCGCGGATGGCCGAGGCGACTGGATTGGCTGGGTCGACCTGGTCAAGGAAAGAGTGGACGAGCTCGCCATGACCCACACCGCGAAGGTGATCGAGGACGTGGATGCTGACATCATCGCGGTCGTCGAGGCGGAAAGCCGGATCGCTTTGAAGCATTTCACGGATGCTGGCGTGGTCACCAGTCAGGGTGGACCCGCCTACCCGCACGTCATGGTCATCGACGGCAACGACGACCGCGGGATCGACGTCGGGCTCATGACGAAACCGACGCACTCTATCCTTGCCGTTCACCCGCATGTCGATGACCAAGATGCCGGCGGTCGCCTGATCTTCGGGCGCGACTGCCCTGAATACACGGTGCAGCTCGCGTCCGGCACGAGAATTGTCGTGCTCGTCAACCATTTCAAAAGCAAAGGGTATGGACTGCAATCGGACAATGACGCGAAGCGGCGTCGACAGGCAACTAGGGTCGCGGAGATCTACGGTGCACTTCGGGCAAGGGGCGAGGAGAATGTCGTGGTCCTTGGGGATCTCAACGACACTCCTCCCAGTGATCCGCTGAAGCCGCTCCTGCAGGACACAGATCTGCGCGACATCTCGACCCACCCTACGTTTTCCAGCGACGGTCGGCCGGGGACGTATGCGAATGGAACGGCCAGTCAGAAGATCGACTATGTGCTGTTGTCACCGGCGCTGTACTCCCGCGTCACGGGAGGTGCGATCTTCCGGAAAGGCGTCTGGGGTGGAAAGAACGGCACGCTTTTTCCGCATTACCCGACTATGACCTCATCGGTCCATGCTGGATCGGATCATGCGGCGATCTACGCGGACGTTGAACTTGACTGAGCGGAGCAGACTGCAACACGCAACCATCGCCTCATTGCAGAACCACGCCGTAGCGGATGTCTCCCTCTGAGGTAATGAATGGTGCTACGCGGAGGGTTTCTATGTCAACGAATCAATCTCCGCGGAGATGTTGACATGAAGCAATAGGAGATGCCGTAAGCCGGTCCTCCACCGCGGCACTCTTCCGCTGATTCCCGCTCCGAAAGCCTCATAAATACTGCACTCTGAAAATCGCGTATAAACCCGCCGGGAGAAATGCCCATCACGTCACCGCGACGAACACCGCGGCTGCACCGCTGCCGGCCGACCTGGAGGCTCTGATGCGGTCCCTGAAAGTGCCCCATGCCCGGGCGCTGACCCCGGAATTAATCGCGACCGCCCGCGCGCAGCGCTGGGAACCGGTCGAGGTCATCAAGGCGCTCGTCACCGAGGAAGCCGCGGGCCGGCACGGTCCATGCTTGCGTCCCGCCGCAAAGCCGCAGGCTTCCCGACCGGGAAAACCTTCGATGCCTGGGACCCGGCAGCATCCTCCATCCCGGCTCCGACACAGCAGGCGCTGCGGACCTGGAATGGATCACCCGCAGGGAGAACCTGGTCGTCTGCGGGCCCTCCGGCACCGGCAAGACCTTCTTTCTCGAAGCCCTCGGCCAGCAGGCCGCGGAAGCCGGGATGCGGGTGGCCTGGTTCAGGCTCGAGGACCTCGGCGTCCTGATCCGCGCGCACCGCACCGATGACAGCGTCACGCGGGCAGTGTCCACGATCCTGCGCGCCGAGCTCGTGGTCATCGACGATATAGGCCTGCTGCCGGTCGCCACGGACGCCGCCGAAGGCCCCTACCGGGTCGTGGACGCAGCCTACGAAAAACGCTCCGTCGCGATCAGCTCCAACCTGCACCCCGCCGGGTTCGATGAACCCATGCCCAAAAACCTCGCCACCGCCACCGTTGACCGGCTGCTGCACGACGTACACGTCTGCCAAACCAGCGGCGACTCCATCCGCCTGACCCAGGCCCTCGCCGGAAAAGGGGTGACCCGGCTGAACTGACCAACCAACGATGGCCAACCCCGCCGAAACCAATCAGTGGGCAGATCTGTTGGCCATCACCGGGCAGTTTTACTGGCCACCAGCGGGAACTTCAGCTGGCCGCCCGTGGGCAGAAGCTACTGGCCATCGACATCCATGGCCTTAGGAGGGCCAATCCCAGCTATGAGGCCGTCATCCCGAGCTAAGCTGGTGCTTTGTTCCACACGGATATCTATGTGGGGCCTAACCGACGTTGATCCACATTTGATGGGGTGGGGAAGCTGTCAGTCATCCAGCCACTCTGGCTATTGATGAGGTGGATGAGTTGCGACAAGTGCTCTCATGATGTCGTTGATCGCTGCCTCTCGCGGTAACATGCCCGCATACTGTCCGCTTCGGGTGAGCGCCAGGAAACTATCCGTCGTGGAGAGAACGGTTTGGACCCACTTGGCATCGTTTTCGCTTTGGTCGAGATCGATGCTTTGGACCCGGAGGACCGTATCGAAGAGTTCGATTAACCGGGTGGCGGTAATGACGCCGTGCGTCGTGTCATTTTCGATCGGGCTGAGGTGAAGGGCAAGGATCTGTTCGGGTGCCAGTAAGCTCTTGGTCGTCCCGTCGGGGAAAACAGCGCTCTCTACCGCGTGAGCACCCGTTTCGGGACTATGTGGAAAGGGAAGCTTCGGCTGGTTGGCGGCATCCGGCAGCAATGCCGGAATGGCTAGTTCCCACGTTCGGTAAATTGCGAATGCCCGGTCGTATGCGGCCCTGAGGTCATGTCGTTTCTCCAGCAGACAGCGGAATAATTCACCGGCAGGCGCCCATCCCTTGAACACCTGCAGGGTGCCGCCGGTTGTGGCCACGAACGCTATGGCTCGTGGGCGGCCGAGCCGAGCCGCTCCGGCGCTGAGCACGAAGAGACGGGTTTCCCACCACGACGTTCCGTCCTCGAGATCGACTACGACGACGTCATTATGGACCGCCTCACCAAGTATGTCGAGGATTTGGAAGGTGCTGCTGTCGTTCAGCGTTAGCCCTGGCTGCAGACCCAGCCTTGGGGGAACGACCATACCCCGACGTACTTTTTCCTCGGCGGCAAAACGGATATGCACGCCGAAGGCTTCGACCGATCCGCCACTACCTGCCAGATGGCCGAGCAACATAAGGATGACGGGCAGTAAGGCGAGCACGATCAGGCCCGCAAGTACTGCTCCCTCGGCCGCCTCACTCGGCCACCCGATGATGGCGCGGGCCAAGGCCAGCAGGGTGAGCAGGATGACCAGGATGAAAGGGCCGGCAAGAATCGCTTTACGCCGGGTCCAAGGCCAGAACGGACCACCGGAATCGGCGGGCGCGGTCATGACGAAAACACCTCCTCGTGCTGATAATTCAGAGATCGGTCTCGCCGCAGCCGGCCGTAGGCGACCGCCACCTCGCCGGCATCATCACGATGTCGGGCGGGAGCTTCCTGATCTTGTCCCCAATGGCGCGCTCGATTTGCTGCTGATTAAGGCCCCCTTCATCCATTGCGATATGTCGAGGCCTCTGACATTCATTTCCTCCAGGAGGTACTGCGAAAGCATCACGCCCCGTCGGTTGCGAAGCAGTACCTCGAACCCGCGGATCTCCTCGGCCCGGTTGGTACCCATCTTTTGAAGATCCTTATCACTGTGCATGCTGGCCATTTTTACCGCCTCGTCGTGGATCCGCTGTAGCTCCTTGGGGCGCCAGATCGCAAGTTCAGCCGGCGTCATCGCCTTCACCTTGCTTATCGCGCTCTCCCCCCTTGATGAACTTCCACGCGTGAGTGATGAACGACGCTGTGGCGTCTTGCCCGAAATCGCTCATATCTATCGCTTCCTGTGTGTCTCGGACATTCGGACGTGAGGAACAGCAGCTACGCTACATCGAGTGCCGGAATCAACTCCCTATGAAGCTCGGAGCCACGAAGGCCCCGACCTACGACCCCGGCAAACTCAGCCCGGCCCGCACTGGCCGCGGGTGTCGGAACCTCCGCCGAACCTGGCCCCGCAGTCCGGCGCGCCGAAACCCCCACGGCGGGCCCCGGACCCCCTCCCGGCTCCAAAACAGGCAACGCGCAATCATTCATCCAGTCGGCAAGCACCGGCAGGAGGTTGATTAACGCTGAACGGACCATCCCAGGCGGCTATACGGAAAGCTGAGATGGCCCGTGAAGCGTACCCGTCATCGGTTGAACGGAGTTGCCGCCGTTAACGCGGCCACGGAAGGTCCGTACTGCGTCAGCTGGGGAGTCTGGTTGGCGGTCATTTGACCCAGGATATCCCTGTGGAACGCTATGAAAGAACCTGCAAACGTGTTGTTCGCCCACACCCGATTGAGGGTCGTCGTGAAAACACCTGCTCCGTTGATTTCCTGTGATAGCTGCATGTCTGCGCAACCAGATATCGCCAATAAATTGGCCTGCAACGCTCCGCGGGAGCTTGATGGCGTTTCCTGCGATTCGTAGCGCTCCCTGCGTGCCATATAATCTGCCATATTTACGTCCAACGGCATTTCCCGCGTCGCGTAATTGTCATTTCCCCCGACCGCGCCGTTGCCATCGTAAGCGCGCGCGGCCGTGCCCTGATTGCTCTCAAGGTATGCCCGCGCGAGATAGGCGTAAGATTTAATCCCCGCCCGCTCGGTGGAGGGATCGTAAGATCGACCCGCCGCTCCCGCCATTGCTGGTTCCGACACGACGTGGCCAGTTAGCTGCCTCGGCCGAGGTAGGTACTCAATTGCATAACTGTTCGGACCCGGACGAGGAAACGTCAGGTCGGTGTAGAAGGCCTTCTTAGCAGCGGCGCAGATCTCTTGGTAATCCCGCTCGCCGCTTAGAGAGCTGCGGGCCGAATAGTCCGGGAGATAGAGTCGCGCAATGGATCCACTGTGGCAACTGTCCGAACAGACGACGATATTCGTTCCCGGCCGAAAATTTGCCCATGCTTCCCAGAGGAGATCATCGCGCAATTGCTCATCCCAAAGCACCCAGGTCTCATCGAATCCGTCCTCCTCCGGATCGTCCTGAGCGCTCTGGTTCGGTAGCTGGCCTCCATGCCCGGCGTATGTAAGCAGGAAAAGATCGCCAGGGTTCAACCGCCGGGCCACGTCGTTAATGAACTGAAGAACCGCCCCCGTTGTAGCCTGCCGAGTAAACATCGTGTGGACCTCGTCGAAACCCTCAGCCTCAGCGATCCTGACCATCGTTCGAGCGTCGTTTTCACACCCATTCAGCTTTCCGTCCCATCCGCCATACTTACTGGAATCCACTTGGTTCAAGCCAACGTGAAGCGAGATGGTCCTCCGGCTTCCGGGCGGGGTAGGAGCCGGTGCCGGGGTGGGAGTGGGGGTCGGTCCCGGGGTGGGTTTATCGAGACCAAGAGCCGCTAGGGTTTCGGGGCCCGCAATTCCATCGATTGTGAGCCCTGAGGAGCGTTGAAAGGCCGTGACGGCTGTCTCGAGGGAATAGCCGAAGGAGCCATCCGCAACGTAGAAGTAGAGGCCCAGTCGCTTGAGTGCGTGCTGAAGTTGCCGCACATCATCACCGCTATCGCCGCGGCGCAGGGGGCGCATCAGTCTGCTTCCCAGGCGAAGTTGAGTTGCTTGCCTTCGAAATGGAGATTTTCTGTGGCTAGGCGATACATCCACGTGTGCACTCCAAAGAGTTTTGCCTTGCCGAACACCAAGTATCGCGTGGAAGTTGCAGACACGGTCATTTCATTGAATGGAGCACGGCCGTCGACGCCGATTTCGGCGATGACGTCCCCGTTGTCATCGAGAGCCTGAATCCCCTTCCACCAACTCTTGTGAGCTGCGAGCTCGAGACTGATCTTTATGGAGTTCGGATCTCCGATGTCGGACGAGTTGCGGAGCTCAAGGATGTCACCGTCCCAGAAGCGGTGGGTCGTCGTGAAGTCAGTCCAAGAAGCCGTGATGTCTCGAGATCGGCCGAGCCCCAAGACCAGCTTGAAGATGTCCGGCAAAGTTGTACTGAGGGCAGGAACCAACACCTGCAGCAATGGGCCCAGGAAACGGGCTGATACTTCCTTGTCGACGACGTAAACATCTGCTGGCGTCTTTCCATTCCCGCTCATCTCGGGGCCACGGAAGAGTCCCGATATGGTCTTGATGGCACCGGGAAGGTTGTCGACGATTAGCGGAATGGCGGCTGAGAGCAGTGCCGGCCAGAAGCGCTCAATTGCCTCGTTGTCGGGCTCGGCGGGTTCTCCGCGGGAAGCGCGCGAACTCGCTTCATCTCGGAAGATGTCGATGAGGTTCGGAATGAGAGCTTTCACCACTGGCTGCAGACAGGCCATGAACTCTGCGATATCCCGCTCCGCCGCTACTGGAGACCGTGAGTCATGCGAATCCACAGCGGCTGCCTGGGAGCGAAATAAGTCGAAGACCAGGGGCAGCGTCTCGGTGACGGCCGGCCAGAAGACGTCCCAGACGCCGCGCTCAAGTTCGGCGGCGGTGGCCCGCGAGGCGGTACCGGTACCGGGTCCTGTGCGTGTTGCGCCTGGCAGAACAAAGGCGCTTGTTGTTGTAGCGGTCATGGTGCTGAATCTCCTCGGATGCGAAGCTCGGTATTTCTGAAGAGGCAGCCGCCTGTTGATAGGCGGCAGGCGCGGTGTCATGTGCGACCGCGAGGGCTAGGAAGCCGCTGAAAAATTGACCAGCAGGGGACAGCAAAGCCGCTGACCTGCGGCATTGCTCGTCACCCTCGGCCTGACGATGAATTATTCAACACATTCCTAGACGGCCTTGTGAGGTTACCGTTGGACTCGTTGATTGCCAGATAACCTGTTAGAAAGTGTTGCATCAAGGCGTTACAACTCCGTTACTGGACCAGAGTGGTCGAGTTGGGACGCATAAACCTTGATCTGAACCGCACTGGATTCGGTGGAGGGCATCACGGAAAAGCAGGCAGTGCTGGCCGATGTCGAGAACCAGGCCGGCAAGCCCTTCAAGTACGAAGACAACCGGGCCCAGGCCAGGGCGAAATGCGCAGATCTGGACGAGAAGCTGAAAGCTTCCATTGAACCCGCCAAACCGGTACAGGCGGACGTCCCGGACACGGCCGAGCGATTGATCCGGTGCCGGCCCGGCACCGCAGGCTCCACATCGTGAGTTTCCCGGCAGCGCCAGGATCAAAAGGCCCTGCCCCGACCCACCCGGCCACGCAGGTCCGGACAGCTACGGACGAGCGCCGCGCGTGGCCGTGCCGTCGCGCGTGCCGGAACTGCGACTGATCCCTCCGACTCTGTAGGCTCCGGAATTGCCCATTCCCTGTTTCATCAGTTGGTCATAGTCAGCCCGGGCAGCGTTTCTTCGGAGGGCGCCCCGGCCCCTTCTCGGTCTCTTCATCTCTGCAAGTCGGAACTCCGAATCACTCAGGTGTTGCAACGATCACTGGACGCCACGCGCGTCACAATGGCTCAGTTTTCGATCGTCACGACAGCTGCGATGCGCGGAAGAGTGGGCGAGGCCCTCGTCAGGCTCCGGAGGAGGCTGTCTCTTTCGGACCAGCATGTGCAATTGTCGCTCCTGTTAACCCAAGGATGCTGGGGCTCACGCTATTTTTTTGCTTCGGGAAACTGCCAGATGACGTGGGCCATTGACTTCACGCTCGGGACTGCGGAAAGTCGTTACATAGGTTTCCAGCTCTTCAGACCCACGCTGGATGGGGGGGGTACCCATGGGCAATGGCGGCTATGGTTTTCACTTGAGCCTGCTTCAATCGTGGCAACTACGGCGGGACGCCGACGTCGTGCACGTTGCAACGCGGCAGCAACGGCTCATTGCTGCGCTGGCGATCAACGGTCCCCGCCCCCGAAGATATCTGGTCGGTCTGTTGTGGCCTGAGTGTCGCGAGTCCAGGGCGCTCGAAAGCCTCCGAGTCAGCGTGCATCTCGTTTCGCGGCAGGTCCCTGGCCTGCTGATCAATGGCGGGAACGTGCTGTCCCTCAGTGAACTGGTCGACGTCGACCTCCACAGGGTCCGGGACCAGATCCGGGAGCTGAGCCGAAGTGGGCTCAACGGAAACGTGGCCTCCTGTCTGCACCAGCTACGGGACGCTGAATTGCTCCCTGGCTGGTATGACGATTGGGTGCTTTTTGAACAGAGCAGGTTGCGGCAGGACCGGCTCCACGCGTTCCACATCATTGCTCGCGAGTCGCTGGCACGCTGTGATTTTGAGTCTGCCTTGGAGGCCTCGGAGGCGGCACTGGAACTCGAACCGCTTTATGAAAGTGCCGTCGGACTTCTCATTCAGGCGGAAAGGCAGCAGGGCAACATTGCTGCCGCGCTTCGGGCCTTCGAAAGGTATGAAGCGAAGCTGAAGGAGGACATGGGTCTTGTCCCGTCGGAGGTCATTCGGCGCCTCGTTGCGGACATTTCGTGACAGCCACGCGCAAACAAGCGGGAGACCTCTAGACCCTGGTAGGAGGGACAGGCGGGGCAAAGAGCCACTGGCGCACAACGCTTAGGACCTCGTCCGGATCGGCAGTGGAGACCGTGATTGGCTCATCGCCCGGGGCTTGGCTGAAAATGACCCTTGCGCGAAAACTTGGCGTCTGGTCTAATTCGTGCCAAGTGCGGATGACTAGCGTGCCCATGGACGGCATCGCCGGGTCTGTCTCGTCCTCGTCGGAGCTTCTTGGCGGACGATCATCGTTTGTCATCGTGTTTCACCTTACTCTCAATCAGCGACCACCCACATGTGGAACATCGCGGACTTTCCACCGCCGAGTCCGCCTCGTTTTTCAGCCGCTAGCAGCTGTGGGCGTTTCGGCCATGGAAGGCACCCGAGCCGGCAAATCCCCGGCTGTCTTGATCCTGCAACGTACACGATGGCCCCGGTGTTCCCCCGTCGCGGGGTCTGGCAGGCCACGTTGGGGAGCCCGCCAATTGGTCCCGGAGCCTATCCGGGGACTGTGGCGGAAACGCACCCCGGAGTTATCCCGGAGTTCTTAACGGTCTTGCGCCGCCGGGGTCTCGGGTTCGGCCCATTCCAGCGCCGCGACGATGTGTCCTTCGTTGGGAAGAGCCTGCTGTTCGGCCGGGGGAAGGTTGTCGTACGTGTAGGCGGCGACGGCCATGGGTGAGGTGGATCGTCCCAGGCTGTATCGGACGCTGCGGTCGTTCTTGGTGCCGCAGATGAGGATTCCTATGGTTTCGTTATGGTGCTGGCGCCGGAGCACGTCATCGACGAGCGCGACGTAGAAATTGAGCTTGCCGGCGTATTCGGGCTGGAACTTACCGGTCTTGAGCTCAACGACAACGTACCGGGAGTGCTCAATGTGGAAGAACAGAAGATCCACGTAGAAATCGTCGCCGTCGACGTCGAAGTGGACCTGCCGGCCGACGAAGGAAAAGCCGGGGCCGAGTTCGCGCAGGGTCTCGGTGATCCTGCTGGTCAGGGCGTTCTCGAGATCGCGTTCGGCGACTTCCCCGGACAGGCCGAGGAACTCGAAGTTATAGGGGTCTTTGGCGACCAGCTGGGCTAGTTCCGAATCCGGAGCAACGAGCTGCTGCACAAAGTTCGACGGTGCCGCCCCGGTGCGTTCCAGGGTCTTGTTCATGATCATGTTCATCAGCACATTCCGGGACCAGCCGTACTCCACGGCGGCCGCGGCGTACCAGTCCCGCGCCTCCGGCTCCAGCCGTTTATCCAGAATGGTGCGGATGTGGCCCCAGGGCAAATGTCCCACAGGCTGTGGGACATTTGCGTCGAACCCTGGCCAGGCCTCCGCGAAGCTGCGCATGTACTGAAGGTTGGACCGTGACAGGCCGGTCATGTCGGGGAACTCGGCTCCCAGGTCCTCCGCCAGCCTGCCGATGACTCCACTCCCCCAGCCGTCGAGGGCCTGACGTTCCAGAATCGTTCGTCCGATGGACCAGTACAGCTCGATCAGCTGCGTGTTGACGGTCCGCAGTGCCTTGGTGCGTGCGGCCCTCACCCTGTCCTTGAGTTCCCCGAGGAGATCGGTGTAGCCGGTAGGGAGGGCGAGGTCGCGCGGTTCGGTCATGGATTCCATCCTAAGGAGCAGTAGAAGATTGGCCGCGCACGCGTGTGGACACTAGTCGAAGATGCCCGCCTCCGGTGCGACGTGGGGCAGCGCTGCTTTCCCGGGCGTTGGTGTTTTGTGCCCGTCGTAGGCGCATTTCTTGAAGGGGCCTTCTTTGTCCATGAGGACGCGCATGTGCGGGTCGGCATGGTTCAGCCACCAGGTGCTGACTCCAAGGGCCGGCTCCATGCGGAGGTGTTCCCAGGCCCGCCAAATTGCTTCCATCCGGATCAGGGCTTCGGGGTGTTTGTACCATTCGGGGCACCAGACGAACGTTGCGCCCTCGTTGACTTCCCGAACGTAAGACTGGGCCAGAAGATCGGCGAAGAACTCCACGGCGCTGGAGTACACCAGCTCCGGTCCAGGTTCGTCATAGCTGTGACCACCGGTCGCGGTGTGGGCGTCTTCGTCGCCGAACGCGTCCGCGAACTCCTCGCTCACGCAGGGTCACCGTCCATCCAGGGATTGTGCGCCGGAACGACCACAGGCTCGCGCTCGACCATCTCCTGACTGGCCAAGGAGTTTTTGACCTTCTGGGCGTGGGGGCCGTTCATCCAGGGGATGGTTTCGATCATCGTTGCCGGGGCACCGGAGGCGAGCAGGATGGCCCGGAACCTGGGCAGGGCGGTCAGGTCGGCCACGGACAGGATCTCGTCTTTGCTCTCCTGCCGGGAGGACGAGGACCCGTGTTTGCTGTGGCTGCGGGAGACGTTGATGTAGCTGTACTGGCCGATCAGTCGGGAGAGCTCGTCGAGGTAGCCGACTTCGGAGACGCCGCCGCCGTAGATTTTCACGTTCGACGCGGACCAGAGCTTCCGCATGCCTTCCAGAGACCAGACCTCCACGCCCTGGGACCAGGACTGCAGGATGGTCATGAGGATGATGCCGCGGGAGCCGTAGTGGCTGTACTGATCCGGCAGGGCCTTCCAACGGCAGACGTTCGCGGCCTCGTCCAGGATCCCGAGCAGCGGGGTGGCGAGCCGGCCGCCGGGCTGGGAGGTGGCGTACTTTTCGGCAGCTTCGACGACGGCGACGGTCAGGGCGGTGACGAGGGGCCCGGCGGTGCCGACGCCTTCGCGGGAGAGGCTGTAGAGCGTGCCTTTTCCGCGCACGAACTCTTCGGGGACGAACCGCGGCCGCGGATCAGTGTCAACGGTCGTGTCCCGCAGCGGGGTGACCCATTGGCTGACCTCCCGGTCGGTGAGGCAGGAGACCATCTGTCGGGCGGTTCCGTAGACTCCGGCCCGCTGCTTTTCCGGTTCGCGGATGTGGCCCATGACCATGTCAGAGAGCAGGTCATACCCTGCGGTCTTCAGCAGTTCTGCGGGGGCCTCGTCGTGCGGGCGGGTCAACCAGGTGTAGACCTGCGTGACCGGGGCGGAGTTGAGGGAGGCGGCGAGCAGGAGGGCTTTGAGCAGGTTCTGCCCTGCCGGGTCGAAGTAGGCATCGGGCTTGGTCCCCGGCTCGCGGGAGCCGGCGGCGAAGTGCTGGGCCATGGTCCCGGCCGTGGCCTCGTTCTTCACATAGGACAGCGGATTCCACCACCAGGTGGGTTGTTCTTCCGCGACGGCCTGCGGGTCAAAGACCCACACGGCGCCGGCCTCTGACCGGATCGGACGTGTCACGTCCACGATGTCGCGTTTGTTCGACGTGGCGATCACCGCACCCGGTGCGTCCAGGATCGCCGGGACGGCGTAGGAGGTTGTCTTCATCGTGCGGGGACCGGCGATGAGGACCAGCATGTCCTCCCAGGAAGCCCACAGCGGGCGCTTCCCGGCGACGCTGCGTCCGAGCCGCACACCAGTGGAGTTCTCCACGCCAAGCCGCACGGCGGTGGCCGTGGCCCCTTTGGTGCCTAGGTGATCGAGGTCTTTCCCGCGGCCCATGTGGACGGCGGCCTTATCCACCCGGGTGCGCTTGTGCGCTGTTCGGGAGCGGACTACCAGCACTGTCACCGTCAGGGCAATCACTGTTCCGAGGAGTATGCAGGCGACGATGGTGGACTGGACCGGCCAGGGCACCCGGCCCTTGGCCAGTCCGGCCACCAGATCAATCGGGTGGGCCGGGGGCGAGGCAAGGCCGGCCAGCCAGGATCCGAGATGTGCCGAGACCCAGCTGCCGCCCCCAATGACGACAGCTGCGCCGATGGCCAGCCAGATCCCGAGCCCGTCGCCGAGCCCTGTGCCTTTACGGTTCGGAGCACTCATGCCGCATCCTCTTCCCGGACCGGAGCGGACGCTTCGGCCAGGGACCCGACCGGAGTTTTCCATTTTTTGTTGGTGTCGTTCAGGGAGGCTTCGATGGAAGTGAGACCGATCTGGACGGGGATGCCGGGGCGGCCGCCGACCTTGATCAGGAACTTCCCGCGCCCGGGAGGTTCGACGTCACCGCCACGGGAATCCCAGGCGGGCGGGTCCTGCCAGGAGATGAGCTTTTGCTGTTCCTGCCGCGAGAGCGGGATAGCTGCGGTCAGCAGCGGCATCTCGGAGGCGGGGAGGCCGGCGCAGATGACCATGCCGGAGCGTTCGACGAAGCCACGGGCTTTCATCCGGTCTTCTTCTGCCCGGAGCGCGAGGAGGTCGGACATGGTGTGGGAGATCATGACCTGCCCGACGCCGACGGACCGGTTGAGGCGGGTCAGGGCGTCCACCCGGTCCACCATGCCCTTGCCGGCGCGCAGCGCCCGCCAGAGCTCATCCAGGACGACGAAGTAGTTCCGGCGCGGTTCCAGCCCGGCGTCGGCGAGGGCGTTGGCGACGTTGACGGTGCCGAAGCCGTAGGACCAGCACGCCAGCAGCACGGCGGCCTGCAGATCCGTTTCTGTCTCGTCGATGCTGGAGACATCGAAGACGACGGCCCGGTCGCGCCGCATCGCGTTCGTGGTGTGACGGGAGAAGATTTCCCCGAGTTTCCCGCCCCCGGTCAGCCCGAGCAGGGTGGCTTCCAGTGCGCGGGTTTCCTGCAGGTAGACGGTCATGTCTCCGCGGTCCAACGCGACCTGGCGAAGCTCGTCCGGGGCGGCGGTGATGACGTCGAGCAGGTCTTTCAGGACCGGAACGCCGTCGAAGGTTTCATCGAGGACGCGCAGGGCGCGGTCCAAGATGGTCTGTTCCTGATCCGTGGGCGGGTTGTTTCGGCTGATTGTGATGAGGGAAACGACCATGTTCAGGCGTCGGCCGTGGGCATCGGCCCGGACCCGGACGGCGGCCCCGTGGTGTCCGCGCTCCTCGAGGAGCTGGGCGACCTCAATGGCCTGTCCCGGATCGAGGATGTTCAGGTAGCCGCGGCCGCGGCCGAGTTCGATGACCTGCCCGCCGATGGCGCTGACGGCGTCCACGTGTTCGCCCTTCAGGTCCCCGAGCACGAGCGGGTGGACGCCCTGGCCGGAGAGGCCCAGCATCATGCGCCGCACGAGGGTGGATTTTCCCAGCCCGGGCTTGCCGAGGATGAACGCGGAGGGGTTGGAAATTAGGTGGGCGCGCTGGAACCAGCTGATCGGGTCGCAGCAGACCGTGGCCTGGGTTTCCTCGTGCCGGCCCAGCGGCACACCGATCATGGGCGAGGACGTGCCCGAGGAAAAAGGCCATAGCCCGCAGACCTGCACCGTGGTCCCGCGGTATTCGCGCACGGCCGGGACCAGGGCCGCGGCCCCGCCCCCGCGCCCGCCCCAGCCACGGGACCCGGGGACACGCAACCGGGCCGGACGAGCCGTGGAGGCGCGGCGGTCACGGGCTTCGGATTCCACACCATCAAGGAGCGGATTCTTCTTCCGTCGAAAGAGCTTCTGCATTACAGTGCCTCTCTGATTTCGGTGGGCAGCAGGATGTGCCTGGGCAGGACCAGACCGAGCGGCAGGGACGCGGCGAAGGCGGTGTCCTGGGAACCGTAGGCGCGGCGCAACAGCACCCGGGCGGTACCGGAGGTCTGCTCGACGGCGGTGACAGCATCGGCGAGCCGGGCGGGGTCGTTGACGGTGGCGGTGACGACCATGCCGAAGTTCACCAGCCCGGCGCCTTGGGCTTCTTCCTGGGCGGTCTGCGCGGCGGAGCGGGCATCGACCAGGGCGCGGGCGGACGGGCGGTTCCCGGAGGTGATGCGGACATTGGCGTTGTTCTGATCCCGCTCGACCACGGCGGCGGCCCGGGCCGAATCCATCGGACGGTACAGCAAGGAAACGCGCTTGCGGTCGATGTCCCCGTGCGGGGCCAGCAGCCGGGAGAGAACGGAGGAGTTCACCGACCCGCGCGGGGCACCTGTCATGGTCCAGGAGGCAGAGAACGCGCCGTCGTGCCGGTAGTCATCCCAGCTCGCCTGCGTCGCAGAGGGGCCGACTTCGCCCCAGGTGAGGGCGACCGGGGATCCGGCGGCGTGGGCTTCATCAATGATCAATGCCGCGGGCGGGTCGTAGGCGATCCGGACGACCTCGCAGAGTTCCTGCGCGGACATGGGCCGAGCGATGCCGGCGCCGGTGGCTTGCAGCCGGGCACCGAGCCCGGGGACCCGGGATGCCAGGTCCCGGGCGACGTCTTCGGGTTCGCGCTTCCGGGATCCGGAGCGCAGTGCGGCGGTGAAGGTCAGGGACACCCAGGCCCGGACGGTGGCAGAGCCTTCCGGGTAGGTGCGGACAACCTCGCGGAGGATCGCCTTAGCCGCCTCCGGGGCGTCGGCATGGATGTTCATTTCGACTTCGTTGCGCAGCCGGTAACCGGAATCCGGTGCGGTCTCCACGGTCACGGCCGCGGCCTCCAGCCCCGCCTCATCCCCGAGTCCGGCGATCCAGCCGCCCCAGTTCGCAACCCACGCGTCGACCTGTTCCGGATCCACCAGGGACGCACCATCGGGTTCGGTAGAGAAGACCACGGTGAAGTGGTTCGTGGTGGGGACATGGAGCATGGCGAACGGGCGGTTGTAGGAGTCGTTGAACTCGTACAGCCGGGACTTCGCGGCCAGGCCGGGGAGCTGGAACATGCCCCATCCGGTGACCCCGAGCGGGCCGGAACGGTAAAGATTGGTCCCACTGGAACGGGCGAGACGGAAGTTCATCCGCGTCGCGAACCGGTCCACAGTGGAGTGTCCGTGCTTGTCCTTGACTGTCAGAAGCAGCACGAGCAGACCCGCAACGGCGAGGACCGTCAGGCCCGGCAGCAGGCCCCAGATGGCGAAGGTGATGATGCCGGCCAGCAGGCCGGTCATGACGATGCCGGTGCCGATCGCGCCCAGGCTTCCCAGCCCGGCGGAACGGGGAACCCGCCAGTTGCCGTAGGACGGTTCCTTGTATTCGGTATTAATTGCTGCCACTGGGGCCCTCCCCGGTTGAATCCTGCGCGGTCTGTTGTGCGGCTTGAGAGGCCCTGGACGCTACTTGTGCTCCTGCGGCGACGGCGAGCCCGGCGGGTCCGGCGGCTTTCGCCGCTCCCGCGCCGGCGGTGTCCGCGCCGGCTCCTGCAACCGAGCCTGAGCTGCCTGCCCCGGCGGTAGCGGCGCTTCCGGTGGTGCCCTTGCCGGGCGCCCCTCCGGGGCCCGTTGAGCCAGAGGTGCGTTTGCCGTTGCCGCCGTTACTGCCGCCTGCGCCCTTGCTGCCCTGTGCGCTGGCGCTCTGGCCGGGCTGGCTGGCCGGTGTGGGGGACGCGTTGCCGCGTCCACTGCCGGAACGGCCCATCGAGACAGCACCGGTGGCCATGGCCCCCACCGCCGCTCCTGCTCCCCCGCCGGAACCGGAGGCGACGGCTCCGACCATCGGGGTGACGAAGCGCATCAGCGCCGGAAGCGCCAGCAGCGCGACAATCATGAGGGCGAAGCCGGTAATGGATCCCAGTAGGACGTTGCCGCCCGAGGATCCCATGAGCTTGAAGGCCACGGCGTAGACGATGGCAGCGGCGGGCTTGTAGAGAATGAACGCGATGGTCCAGCCGATGGCTTTCTGGAACCACTGGCGTCCCATCTCGGTGTTGGTGAACGCAGCGGTGGTCGGGAGGATGCCGGCCAGGATTACGAGCATGCCGCCGCGGACGATCATGAGGACGATCTGCACCAGCGAGGCAAGCAAACCCACCAGGCCGAGGATGATCAGGATGAAGACCCCGACGCCGGTCTGGTTCGTCATCACCAGGATGGCCATCGCGTGGGCAAAGCCCTTGCCGTCGGTCGCCCGGTCAATGATCGAGGCCGAGAACGCGTCGGCCGCGATCACCAGAATGGAAATCACCGCCAGCCCAAGCCCGGACACCAGCGTGAGGGTCAGCAGTGACCGGAGCAGGTCTTTCAACGGTGCCCCGCGCTGTTCCCAGATCATCCGGGTGCCGCCAAGGATGACCGACAGAACCGCCAGCGCCAGCGTCCAGTAGCCCAGTTCTGAATTGACGAAACCGACCACAGGACTGGCGGTGACCCCATCCTGGGATGCGAGGTTGGCCGTGGGCATGCTTACCCAGAAGGTGGAGAGCGTGGTCACCATCTGGCTCATGCCCTCCAGGATCGACTTCGCCAGGTTCGCTATGGCGTCGTTGACCGCTCCTGAGGCGATGTTGCCCGCCACGCACGTCATGTCCCCCAAACTGCACTCAGCCACGTCAGACACCTGACCACAGAATGAAACCGCTCAGATCACTGAGCTGGGCGACCCCATTGAATACTTGACCATCATCAGAGGCCTTCACCTTCCAGTCCCCGGCTACCCAGCGAAGCGAAAGGACCGAATGCGCCAGCGCACCGTTCGGGAGCTTGATAGCCAGATCGACATCTGCCTCAGCCGGGCTATAGGACTTAACCAGGAAGCCGCTGACCTGAGCGGTCTCACCGCTCCCCGCAGTCGAAGTCCGCGCCTTGGCAGCCTTAATAGCCGCGTCACGTCCGGGGCCCGGCACCAGAAGTTTGTCGGCGAGCTTGAGCTCATCCTGCGTCCCGGACGAGCCAAGGGCGATCATATTGGCGGCCGCGTAGAGCGCTCCCATGGGGCTCTGGGCGAAGCATGACCGGAACCCGTCCCCGTCCGTCAGTCCCGGGCCGAAGGTCTTGGGATCCGTGGGGGCTGCCATTTTGCCGACGAGCTCCCACTTGGACTTCGGCGCGATTCCCAAAGCCGTTTCCATGCTTGAGGGCAGCCCGCAAACACTCTTTCCAGCCGCGGCTGCTGTCGTTGCTGGCGATGAGGAGGCACCGGCAGACGATGAGGCGGGGGCGGGCTGGGCCGTGCTGTCTGCCTTGGGGAGGAAGAAGATCACGGCGACGGCAGCGATCAGTGCGATGACCAGGGCGGCCGAGATGATGAATCCGGGCTTGGTGAACGGGCTGCGTTCGGTACTGCTTTGGGTGGATTCGCTCATGATGAACCTCTCCGGTAGTCGGGATTTAGACGAAGGCGCGGACGATGCCGGAGGCGCCGGTGATGATGATGCAGCCGGCCAGAACCCAGCCGAGCTTGCCGATGGACTCGCCACCTTCGCCGCGGCGGAGCTGGATGACCATGCCGATGCCGACGATGATCACGCCCAGGACGCCGAGGACCAGGCCGATGCCGGAGGCCCAGTTCAGGACAGTCAGCAAACCCTTGGCCTCTGCCGGGACGGTGGGCGTCGGGTTCGGGATGACGCTTGCTGCAAGTGCGGAGAAGGAGTTCATGGTGAGACCTTTCAGTTGGTGATGCTGGGTGTGGTGTCGGTAGCCAGAGCGGCTAAGTCAGAGATGAAGCGTTGGTACTCGCGAACCGTCGGCGGGGTGGTGGCATCCCCGTGCCGCCAGGCTTCGACCCAGGGCAGGGTCCAGAGCCGAGGCGCTCCCCCGCCGACAATGGCGGCGAAGTCCCGCAAGGGTTTGGGAGTCTTCCCCGGTGCGTCCGCCAGGACGGCGAGGCCGAGCAGATCAACCGCGGGTGCCGCACCTGATACCCACTGGGTGAGAGCACTCCGGGCCGCTGTCAGCCCACGCATGTCTGCGCGGCAAACCAGCAGCACCCGCGGCTTGCTGCCGTCCTGGAGGATGGGCCAGCAGTGATCGGTGATGCGTGCCCCGTCGATCAGATCAGCGATCCGGCTTTCACCGGATCCCCCGTGGGCGCCGGTGACCCACAGTGCTGCAGAGCCCGCGACGGTCCGGCGGCCCAGCCTGTCTGCGGCGTCCGGTTCAACGATTCCCCTCAGCGGTGCACTGATCACGGCCGCCGGCGGCACGTGCGCCTCCGGAGCTGCCGCCTCCGCGCCGTCGGACGGAGCCGGGCGGGTAATCCAGGGGTTCAGGGACTGTTGCATGGTTCCTCCTCTCAAAGTCCGGTGGTGGGTGGCTTAGAAGCCCGCGGCGACGGCGGCCGCGGCCGCCAGCCATGCCCGCTGGGTGGCGGCCTGAAGGGCTTCATAGCGGATGGGTCCGTTGACCAGGGCCGGATCGTAAGGAATTCGGACGACGGCCCGGACGAAAGAGGCGAAGCCGTCAGCAATCCGCTGGGCCTCGTCCTTCGCCCGCTTCAAGGCATCCCCGCTCATGCTGCGTTTGGCATCGGTGGACTCAGAGACGATCACGACGGCGTTGCGGGCCAGTTCCGCGTCGTGCCCGCCGCGGGATTCCAGCGTCTGCAGCGTCAGCCGTGCGGCTTCGGCGCGGTCCTCAATGGCGGTGACCGGGACGACGAGCTGGTTGGTGTGATCGATCATCCGCCGCCAGTTCGCGGCCCGGGCGGTGTTGCCCGAGTCCATGACCACGAGCCGGTAGTACCGGGTGAGGACCTGGTGGGCGATGTCGACTTCCTCGGCGGTGACTTCGTGGTCGCCTTCTTCGTTTTCATCCGAGCGGAGGACGTCGAACTTGTCGGCGGTCTGGTGATGGACGAACTTTGCGATTTCGGCCGCGTTCGTGGAGGGCGAAAGCAATTCGATGGAGGCGTCGATCAGGTCCAGGACGCTGCGGTCGTGGGAGCCTTTTTCCGTCCGCCATCCGAGGGTGCCCTGGGATTCGTTGTTGTCCCACGCGACCGTGGCGGCGCCGCTGTAGCGGGCAAGGATCGCCGAGAGCATCACCACGGTAGGTGTCTTGTTGGCACCGCCCTTGCGATTGACGACGGCGATGGTCCGGGGGCCGGGCCAGTGCTGGCTGACCGTGCGGATGTCCTCGCGTTCGGTGAGTTCTTCCGCCGAGGGGTCCATCCGGAGTCCCAGGCGCGTGAGCGTTCCGCGCCAGCCCTGAGTGGCCGGTTCCAGAACCGGGGCGCTGACCAGGAATGAGGTTTCCTTCAGGCTGCGCCGCGTCGGCGCCGCCTCCTCAGTAGTGGCGGCGGCCGTCTGCGGTTCCGGGTTGGCCGGCACCGGAACGGTATCGGCTGCGACGGGGGCGGGGGGCCACGGCTGGGCGTCCACCGGTGCTGCAGGGGCAGGAGCTGGCGCGGACTCTGCTGGGGTGGCCACGGGCTCGGATGCGGGGACGGTCTCAATGATCGCCGGCGCGGCTGTCTTGGGTGTGGTTCCGGGGGCTTCTGCCCGGCTGCGGGCCGGAGTGGGCTCGTAGGAGACGGATTCGATCTTGTTGTCCGGGTGGACGATGAGTTCGCCGTGTCCTTCGGGGTCCTCGATGCGGACCCGGACGGGCCGCTGGAGGGTCTGCGCTTCGCCCACGATGAGGGCCAGGGCGTTGTTGCGGAGTTCCTGCACGGAATCTCCGGCAGGGACGATGCGGGAGTTGCCCGCGACGACGACCTCGGCGGTTCCGTTGTCCCGGACGATGGCCCTGATGTTGGGAAAGGCCATGACCTCGGTTGGTGTAGTACCCATGGGCTTCTTCCTTACGTGTGTGAGATGGAGGGTGCGGCGTTTAGGACGAGGGCGGGGTGAGCCGGTTGACCTTCCACGGGGCGTCCTTGCCCGTGCGGAGCAGCTGCACCGTGTAGGTCCCGGCGTTGGTGGGGACCGCTGCCATGACGCCGAAGCCGTTGGCTTCATCGACGCTCAGGGTGGCGGGGCCGGTAACGCGGGATGCCGGGATGTTGGCCGGGTCCACTGCCGAGTAGTCGGCGGTGGCCTGCGGGGTCAGCCAGCGGGCCAGGTCATTGGCCCACTGCTTGTCCTCCATGGCGGGGCGGGCGAAGTCCGTCATAGCGTTCTCTGCGGCGTCCATGGCCTCGTCCTTGCTGGCCTGATCCCAGGTAATGCCGATGGTGGCGGGGATAGTGCCGCCCGGTGCCTGGGGTCCGCTGTTGGCGCTCAGTGAGACCGGCGCGGACGCTGTGGGCTGGCTGGTTGATTCCGCCGGTGCCGGCGTCGTGTTCGCCACCGGTGCGCAGGACGCGCAGAGCAGCGCCACGGCGAGCAGGGTCATGGGCTTTTTCACTTTTTCTCCTCTTGGGTGGGCAGGTACAGGAAGGCTGAGGGGACGGCGTTGTTGACTGTCCGGGTGTAGTAGCTGTGGTCCGCCGGGGCCGGGTTGCCGTTGTAGCCCTCTTCGACGTAGGTCCCCTTGTCCTTGACTTCCTTGACCACCGCGACGTGGCCGAAGTTCGGGTCCGCTCCCCCGGCTCCCGACGCGTACCAGACAACGGCGCCGACCCGGGGTGTGCTGCCGGCGTCCCAGCCCTTGGCATCCCAGCCGGCCTTCCACGTCAGGGCCGAACCGAGGCCCTGCCCGTCCGGGCGGAAGGTGCTGTTGAGGAACTTGAACGGTGCCCTGCTTGAGCCCATCTGCTGGTTCACCCGCCACAGGGCGAAGTCCACGCACTCGCGGTAGTACATGCCCAGCGGTGAGGTGCTGGCTGTGCTCGCGCCGACCTGCAACCAGGTCGGGGAGTTCTTCCACGGGTAGTCATCCCCCGCGCCGGGTTGTCCCGGGATGGCGCAGTCGCTGCCTTGCAGGGAGAACTTCGAGCTCGAGAGCGCCTGAACGATTTTGACGGCCTCGGGCCAGTACTTCTGGTAGTGGTACGGGTCGGCGTTGCGCTGGACCTTGTTACCGGCAATGGTCGGTTCCAACAGCTCCCAGCCGGCAGCGGCCCGCAGGGCCTTGATGAAGTTGGTCGCGCTCGTGGTGGGGTCCATGCGGTCTGCGTAGGACCCCCACGCGCCGTTGTCGCGCTGCTGGAACAACCCCCGGGAGTCCGGACCGGCACCGTCGCCGTTGTCCAGCACACGCAACCCCGACTCCCCCAGGGCCACCATGACGCTGATCATCTGGCCGTTTACCGACAAGTCCAGTGCCTTGCCGGCGCCCATGATGGCTGCGGCGTTCTTCAGCTGCTCCTGGGTGTACCCCTCAACCTTGGTGCTGCCGTCAATGACGACGGAAACGGCCGGACCACAGTCAGCAGCAGCAGGTTTCGCGGGGGCCAGCAACAGGAGCATGGAGAAGATCAGGCCGATCAGCACCATGGGTGCTGCGACGGCGGCGCCAGTGCTGAGCATCTTGGACGGCTTCACGCTTCCCCCTGCGCTTCTGTGCTGTGTTGCATTGCTGTCATGTCTGGTAGGCGGGCCCCGGCTAAACTCGATCCCAGAAGCTACGCTGGATTAATACAAATTTTGAAATATCGAAGATTGTTTAATTATTGGGTCAAACCTAGCAGGTATTGATCATCCGCGCTTGTCTATGCCCTTTGCCTAAGGAGTGTCCGTGCCTGTCTCAGCCGCCGAATTTCGGGAGTGGTTGGAAGGGCGATCCCTCAGCCCTTCCCCGACTGCGCTGAGTGCTTTGACCGGAATAAATCGGGGCACTCTAAACAATCAGCTCAGGCGTGGAAATGTTGCCGAGTCCACGGTGATTGCCATCGCCAGGGCTACCGGCATGAACGTAATCGATGCGCTCAGCGTTTTTAGCCCCTACAGGATCATTAAGTCCCGGCCCATAGAGCCCTCCGCCGCAGAGGTCCTGAGCCAGATCCACCACGCAGACCTGATGGCTGAGCTGCAGTTTCGCACCTCTCGAAAGCACTATCCCCGTGAGATGCGCAAGGGTATCGACCTCATTGCTTTTCCCCATGACGGTTCTGTCCGGGCGTGGATCGACGCCATGGACCCAGGAGACATCCGCCAGAAGATGTCCCAGGACACGGGCATGGCACTTACCTATATCGCCACACAGCTCACCGAGAACAAGCTCAATCCCCACCTGGCCATCGCGGCGTCCCGGGCCGGTGGAGGCTCGTATGCGGCCGGCCTTGTGGTGACTGAATTGATCACGCCGGCCGAGGGAGGGTGGCAGATCCGGGCACGCGAGGATGAGCTGCTTGAAGTTTCTGACGATGTCTTGGTCGAGGCCATTTCTTCCCGCATTCATCTCCTGCAGAGGCGTGTGAAGCAGCGGAAGGAAGCCCGCGAATACGCGGAGAAAATGACGGAACTCCTGGGATGAACCCGCTCACCGTCGTCCCGGTAAGCCTGATGCTCATTCTCCTGGGCAGCCTGACGTTCAAACGCATCAATACCCCTGTGCTGGGACACCAGCACGCACTGCAGGGAAAAGCCAGCAGCATTGCCCTTTCGGGTATTTTCCTGACCCTGGCCTATCTGCTGCTCCTGCCCCCGGTCTACATGGGTATGGAGTCGCTCATGCCGTTGACCAATGGCACCGACCTGATATCCAAATACTTTGCCCTCGTGGCCGTCGCGTTCCTGGGCGGCCACCTCAGCATTGCCTACGGCTCACCGCTTGCGCGCCGGTGGACTGTCGGGGCGCCAGGGGCGACCACGCTGGGGATCATCTCCACGGGCCTGCTGGGGACCCTTCTGGCGACCGAAGCCCCGAACCCGTCCCCGCAGCTGCTGGATTACGCTGCGCAGCCGAGCGTGCGCCTGAATACCTGGCTCGTGCTGGCCTACGTCGCCTACATCGTCGCCCCCCTCATCGGGCCCGCCTACAAGGACTCCCGCAAGAATCCCCTCCGGGTCGGCCGGCTCGCGTCCGGGCTTATTGCGGCCGGCTTTGCGCTGTCACTGATGCGCGCCTTGACCTATCCGGTCGAGTTGAGCGCGACCGGGGACGTCACCTACCTCTTCATGATTGTTTCCTACATCTCCACGGCCTTCGTGGTGATAGGTCTGGCACTCTTCGCCTACGCCCGGAAGAACCGCACACCGCAGACCGAGCTTCGCTCGGCTCTCTCGATCGACTAGAAGGCTGGCTCATGAATCCCACGCCGCAAGACGCCCAACTAGCCGTCAAACGCGTCCTCGCCAAGGTCCACAAAGAAAACGAAGCCGCCTACCGGGTCATCTTCGAAGCAGTGAAAATCTGCATCGTCTCCGGGATGAATCGACGGGAAGCCGCTAGATTCCTTGGCGTGCAGGCTCGACGAATCGACCGCCGCGGACAGTACTTCCGATCACTCCTGGGAACTAGGAACCTGTTCCATGGCACCGTGAACTCCGGCGCCGGCTCATCGGCCGATGCTGCCGAGGTCGAAGCCGTCGTTCGGCGGGCCTGGAAGCGCTAATCTCGAAACCGCAGCTTGTTCCATAACTAAAATCTTTTGAGTTTGTGACATATTGGAACCATGCCACTGTCAACGTCTTGCAGCCCACCCGCGAACCCGGGCCCGCACGGGAATAGCGCGGTCGACCTGCGGGAACGACCGCGTGGAGATTGGTGCGACACGGCAGTGACATCCCACTTAAGGGAACCTGATTCAGGTTCCATGGAGAATGTCCATGGAAAACCAAGGAATGAGGACACCATGCCACAGCCCTTCAAGGGAGACCGCCGGAACATCACCGTGCGGATGCAGGCTGCTGATGCCCAGAAGCTGCAAGCATTCTCGGACATTACCGGCGACTCCAAGAGCGACGTTGTTGCTCGCCTGGTGATCGACTTCCTAAAGACCATCGACTTCGACAGCATCTCTGGCCAGGAGGCCCTGCCTATCGCTAAGGCCAGTTAAAAAACTGAAGGCCCGCTTTCGCGGGCCTTCAAAAAGTATGACGTTCAGATCCACATCTTGGCGGATCAGCGATCTGAACTTATCAAGCTCCCCGTGAGGGGCGCTCCATTTGCTATACCCCGAAGGGACTAGCTGTTGTCTATGGTACCTGTAGCGCCCGTGTCGTCAACATCCGACGCACTACAGACGGCGCGTCAAGTCACGCCCGAAATGACATGGGCACTTGCTCCGTTGATCGCCGGCGCACCTACGTACCGCTTGGGACGCTGGATCGGCGGTCGCTTCCAGTACCCGCGGCCGCAGAACCCGCCCCTGATAACTGCGACGTTGCCGACACGGCCGGCGGCCGTCCTCATCCACGGTGCAGACGGCTCGGTGGCTACGCTCTGCCTTGACCTGGACACCTCCAAGGCTCTGCAGGGCGTCGTCGATGACGACGCCAAACGCCTCGGGGAACTCTTTGAGAGCTGCGGTGTCCGCTACGTCGAGGACTTCTCCCCCAGCGGCGGACGTCACCTCTATATCCCGCTCGCAGAAAGCTTGAGCGGCCCGGAGGCCCGGGAACTCGTCGAAGCCATGACTCTCCTGGCTCCGAGTCTCGATCCGAGTCCGCACCAGAACGTCACCGACGGCTGTATCCGGGTTCCGGGCTCCGTGCATAAGTCCGGTGGTCACCAGATCCTGACCACTCCCCTGGCTATCGCCTACGACATCCTGCGCCGTCGTAATCACTCCAGGGCTGTTACTGCGCTCCGGCGGGCTCTGTCGCCCGAGCTCCAGCGCGCCCGCGAACTGAAGGACCGCACGGCCAAAATGGCGGCCACCGCTACGGCGCACGGTATCCGCCCCACTCACTTCGTCGGGAGCCAATCCCCCTTGCGCGTGCTGGCCCGTACCGGGCTGTACGACACGACCAGGTACGCCAGCCCGTCAGAGGCCCGCATGGCGGTCCTGAACCACTTCGCCGCCTGTGGCTGGACTTTGGCTCAGGTCCGCCTCGAGCTGGGCGGCCAGTTCCCCGGCCTCGCAGCCCTCTACACCAACACCGACCGACAGGAACGCCTGCTCGACGCAGAGTGGGCCGAGGCCCACCGCTGGATCCAAAAACGGGGAACCCAGCTAACAGGCAAAAGGACTACCCGTATTAACGACACAAGCCCCCCAGAACCCACAGGGGGGGCCAGCAGAACCAGCAGCAAAGCTGGTGCACACCAGCTCGTGAACGATCTTGAAAATGTCCTCTACGCGGTCCTGGACCACAGACTGAAAGAACGCGGCCGCGAGGGCCTGAGCCTGCGCCTGCTGCTCAGGGCAGTGCTCGGCTACATGCGGACCATGGAGACCGATCTGCTGGACATAGGATGCCGTACCTTCGCTACCGCATTGGGCAAACACCACGGAACCATCTCCAGACTGCTCCCTATGCTTCAGCAAGCTTCAGACGGCATCTTGACCAAAGTCTCCGATGCCCGCGGCCGCAACGCTGACGTCTACCTGATCCAGCTCCCTCCTCACTTTGAACAACTCGCACGGGAACTCTCCTGGCGCAGCGGGAAAATCCATGGCATCCGCCCCGTTTTCCGCGCCCTTGGCGATGTCGCTGCCCTCGTCTACGAATCCATCGAACGCGGACGCCTCTCCCCCACCACAGCAGCAATCGTCCGTTCCACAGGACTCAGCCGTACAGCCGTCGAGACGGCCCTAGGCGCCATGAGCAGCTACAACATGATCGAACGTCGGTACGGGCAATGGAGAATTACGGCCGGGACCAGCCTGACGGCGCTAGCCCGCCGGCTCGGGGCACTTGAAGATGCTGCCGAGCAGATCAGCCGCCATCGAAAGCAGCGCGCTGCCTGGCACGCATGGCTCGACCGAAACCTGGTACGTGAACTTGCAGAACTCGAAGTGGGAGACCCCGACTTGGACCTGTACTGGATCCCTCCCTCAGAAAGCGAACTGGATTGGGGCGGGACGTTGTGGCGTGTGGCATGACGCTGCGCCGGGAGCAAACGTCGGGAAGTATTTGCGTGCCCGGATGTGGCAGGTTTGCTGGGTTTGCTGGGTTTGCTGGGTTTGCTTGTAAAGCAAGTGAACTCAGCAAACAAAGTGATTAAGTATTCACTTTCTTCACTTGGTTCACTTGGTTCGCTGGATTCACAAGTTAAGAAAGTGAAGACACGGAACCCAGCTTCACAAGTAAAGCCAGTGTTGCTGGCTACGCTGGAATCACTTTGGAAGGGGATTTGATGAAACACGATCTGGACCGCGGTGCCCTAAGCCGCGTTATCGCGGTAATCAACGGCAAAGGCGGGGTCTTCAAGACCAGCCTGGTGGCCAACGTAGGTGGACTCCTCGCCGAAGGCGGATCGCGTGTGCTCCTCGTGGATCTCGACCCTCAAGGAAACCTCGCCGAGGACCTTGGCTACGCCGACCAAGGTGACGGCGGCAGAAGTCTGGCGGCTTCGCTATGTTTCGGGGGAGAACCCGACCTGCTGACCGGCGTCCGACCCAACATGGATGTCATTGCCGGCGGCCCCCATCTCGACGATGCTGCGGCATTCCTTGGAGCCAAAGCCCAGAAGGATCGTGACGCTGCGCAGCTGGCTTTGGCCAAACTGCTTGCCAGCGTCGCGGGGGAGTACGATCTGGTCCTGCTGGACTGCCCGCCCGGAAATGAGCCTCTGCAGGCTGCCGCGGTAGCTGCCGCCCGCTACGCACTGGTACCGCTGAAGACAGATATGTCCAGCCGTAAGGGTGTCGCCGCCGTCGCGGCACGAATGGACAGCGTCGTCGGCCTCAATCCCTCTCTGGACCTACTGGGCGTCGTCCTCGTCGGTACCGGTACGAATTCCAAGCAGGTTCACAAGGTCACCCGCGACCACCTCACCGCCGACTTTGGGACAGACGAAGTGTTGTTCCCGATGAGCATCCGCCACGCGGAGGCCACTGCCCAGGCGTGCCGTGAGCGTGGATTGCTGGCCCACGAGCTCGAGCGGGAACTCAGCAAGGGACCGAAATGGTGGGAGGTCCTGCGCGGTGAAGCAAAGGCCGGCAATGCCGGGCCAAAGTCGGCTTCCAGCGTGGCCGAAGACCTCCACGCAGTCGCCATGGAAGTGACCCGTCGCATCGCCGTCGCAGAATCCCAGGAGGTCAACGCGTGAGCGCCGAACCAACACCCAGCCGGCCCGCACTCGGTTTGCCCCCGCGCCGCACGCCAGCGCCGGCCGCCGAGGCGCCGCTGGCACGGATGCTCCCCGGACACCGGCCGGAGACACCAAAGAAGGCTGAACCCAAAGAAACCGAAACAGCGAATATGACGGTGAGCATCCCCACCGCGCTGCGGCACCGGGCGCGGGCCGCGTACCGCGCGACTAGCTACGCCGAAGGGGATAACACTTGGAGTCACTTCGTGACGAAAGCGATCGAAGCAGAGACGGCCCGCCGCGAAGCCGAACACAATGACGGTGCGATGTACCCGTCCTGGGGTGAAAATCTTCCCGGCGGCAGGCGACTCAAAGACAGCTGAAGCAGCACAGCCTGACCATATACAGCCCGCTAACCGGCAGTCACTGGTTGCGACTGGAGCCTTCAGTACCAACCTAAGTAGGAGCTCACGTGCTGTCGTCAAAAATCAACTGGCGAACCATCACTGAAGTTGATTTCAACGAAATCACTGAATCACTGATCGTCCGCGACCGAACAAAGGATGGTCTAGTAGCCCAAGCAGTTGACGGGCGGGGCGGAGACGGTGGGACCGACATCGACGTAAGGGTAGAACGAACGGGCCAAATTACAGAGATTCTCCAACTTAAGTGGTTCCCGGAGGGCTTTTCCAACAGGTTTAGCGCCCGCAAGACGCAAATAAAACACTCGTTTGAGGCTGCGATGGCCAACAATCCGCCGGTTTGGACACTCGTGGTCCCCGCAAACTTAACGCCAAACGAGCGCAAGTCCGTCTGGGCTATGGCCAAAGGCCGGAAAGTGATTATCCGGTTCGTCGATGCGACAAAACTCAACCTTCTACTTGCCGAGCATCCGAACGTTCACGATTGGGCGACCCGAGACGCAGGGCTGGATGCGCTTTCCCGGGTAGGCAGGGAGCAGGCAGTGCTTGCAAAGCCGGGAGACCTGGCTGCAGAAGCCCTTCGGCTAGATAGTCAGGCCGACGGTACCAGCGCCTATTGGGGCAGGAGCTGGTCGGTAAAGGCAGGCGTGGTCACAGAGGAGTTGTACGCGAAAAGGACAGACTCCTCTGAGCGGGAACCGCTTTCCTTCGTCGTTGAAACCGCGTTCGGTCCGGATGATGCCGAACTGCGGCAGAACTTTGAAGACTCCCTTGGCTACGGCTTGATAAAGCCCTTGGTTTTGCCCGACCACGTTGTCACATCATTTACCAAAGTCGGCCCCCAATGGTTTGCCGGCGAAGCGGGCCCTGCCGAGCTTCAACTGCTCCCGGCTGAGTCTTCACGAAAAGACCTCAAGATCACGGCAACTTCATTCGACGCTGAGGATCGGAGGATCAGTAGCATCTCTGGACGGACTTCGCGCGTTACTTCAGGAACAGAGGGAGGCAGCCTTCTATGCCAATTTGTTGGAGGCCTCAGTCAGCGGTGGCGGTTCCCCCTTGACCTCGCCGAGCCAGGGACTGTTGATATTAGTTTCAAGCCGGCGGGTTTCGCTGCGCGCGACATACAGAAAACAATGACGTTTCTGGAATCTCTATCGCACGCCAAGAAGATCTCCCTCACGTTGGACGGTAAGACCACCAACTTGGGAGTTCCTGAACTCGCCTCCGCGTACACTCCGGAACCCGCAGTGCGGGAGCTTATTGATGACCTTGCCTTCCTAGAGACCCATCTCAACGTGGCGTTTGAATTCCCCGACGAACTACCGACAGCTCTTCAGCGTGTCTGGATCCGGGTAACCCGCAAAATGCTGGAAGGTCGCTGTGTGGCGCTTCCCGATGCACACGGGTTCAACATCACTTTGAACGGAAAGAGGGAAATTGAAGACTCCGGCATTTTCGGCGAAGGAGTCGCGTTGTTTATTGGGAACGATGAGTGGGCGATAGATGTCCTCGGTGAAGAACTCTTCGTGGGGAGTATGGGCATTTACCATGCCCATGCGCGTGCGGATGGGTCCGCGGGGCATCTGAAGGCGCTACGTGCTGGCAAGGGAGCCGGACGGAAAGTCCACCTGCGCCCTGCCGACAATGCACCCTTCCGTATCTACAGCCCCTCCAGGATGAATCCCGAGGACCAGGTAATCGCAGAACCGTGGGGTCTGCACGGAATACCGGAGCACAGAAACTTCGGCAAGCTACTACCAGCTGACCCGCGCTAATCCCTTGTCCCACATCCTCAACTCAGTCTCACAAACGATCGATTACTGAGACGGTCGGGCGGTTCTTCAGAGCGCGTCAGGAGTATCGAGGATCTCGCGGTTCGACACGCCCCTCCACTGTCTCAGAATGCCGTCCAACAACAGGTAGTCTCACAATGGCAAATTGCTTGGCATTTAGAGAATAGCGGGGCGGCCATGGCTGTGATCGGGTACGCGAGGGTTTCCACTACGGAACAGAACCTTGATTTGCAGCTCACTGCGCTCAAGTCCGCCGGCGCAGCCCGGACCTTTGCCGATAGCGGTGTCAGCGGTTCAACGATTGAACGCCCTCAGCTGTCCAAAGCTCTGGACCGGCTGGAGGCCGGCGACGTACTCACCGTGTGGAAGCTCGACCGCTTAGGCCGCAACACCCGCCACGTCCTGGATATCATCGAGAACATCCGGGAACAGGGCGCAGGGTTCCGATCCTTGACCGAAGGGCTGGACACTACCGGGCCTATGGGAACCGCGATGCTGACGATCATGGCCGCGTTCGCTCAGCTGGAGCGCGACACGATGATCGAACGCACCAGGGCCGGCCTCGCTGCAGCCGCGGCCAACAATCGCCACGGCGGCAGGCCCCGCAAAGTAGACGACGCCGCCACTGCCAGAGCCAGGGAGCTCAAAGGCAAAGGCATCAGCGCCACGGACATCGGCAAGATGCTTGGAGTCTCCCGCGCAACGGTCTACCGGTACCTTCTCTAGGCAGTATGGAGAGCAGCCCCGGCGATGAGAACGCGGGTCGAGCCTTGAGGTGGTGGGCTGGCCGAGTCTCTCTCGCCAAACTTGACGATCCGTGCTGTCCTTCGCTACCTCAAACTCCAGGCCATGACCTTTCCCAGCGGTCCAGGCAACACCCACCCGGGGCCCGCCTGCCGCGGTGGATACAGCGTAGATCGCTCACGAGGCGGCAACATCGAGCAGTAGTTAGTAGCCGAATGAGCCCGCAATGCAGGCCTGCATATACTCACTCATGTGAATAACCTGGGCATCGATAAAACGGTGCAAGACGACATCGACGTAGGGCCGAAGAGACGCCTGCCCAACTGGCTGTACTGGGGCGCAACCTTCTACGCAGTGGCGCTGCTTCTCGTGATCAGCATCGAAGCTGTTTGTCTACTCTTTCTCTGGCGACCGTACGATGACTGGGTTTCATTTGGTGCACGTTTCGTGACGAGCCCGGCCGTCGGTGGCTTTGCTGCAGTAGTTGCCGCGGTAATCGGCGCAAACGCCCTGGCACGGCAGCTCTCTCACGCCAAGGAGAAAGCAGCCGATGAAGCGTGGTGGGAGCAATTCGAGTGGGTGACAGATCGAGTTATGCCCCAGGATGGATCCGATTCCAAGCTGGCAAGACCCCTCGCCGTCGACCTGCTGACGTCCCTAGTGAAATCGGCAAGGGCTTCATTCCAAAAAGATGCGGTAGGCGGGATCATGGATCACCATCTCAGTCCTTCGGGCCCCGCAGAGGAAGCCTCATCGCAGCAACCAGCCATAGATGAGAAGGAAGCCAGCTCTCTTCGCAACTTCGTTAAGGCTTCAAAAAACTCTCCCAGAGCTGCCACGCCGGCATTGAGAGCACTCGCAGCTTTCGACTACGAAGCTCGGGGTATAGAGGGG
The DNA here is from genome assembly GCF_056406175.1 of Arthrobacter sp. P1_D12. NCBI lineage: Bacteria > Bacillati > Actinomycetota > Actinomycetes > Micrococcales > Micrococcaceae > Arthrobacter > Arthrobacter sp. P1_D12. The sequence goes on along the minus strand of NZ_JBFUAR010000011.1, from coordinate 23,586 downwards.
CTAATTGGTCTAGGACTAGATGTTGTCGCCCGCAGTAACGGTTTCCCGGACGCCATACTCACCAGTGGAAAAAAGAAGATTGGACTCGAGTTCCGGCTGTCAGGCGCTTCGGCCGGAACTTGGGGAAAGCTAGCCCGCTCTATGGCTGACCTGAGTGCCCGGGCTGGTGCAGAAAAGTGTCTGTTTATCACTGATGCTGAATTGTCGCCCAGATCCCTGGAAGCAATTGCAGCTGAAGGAGCGTCGATTGTGGTCTGGAATCAGGACACCGGGGCTGAGGAGCTCAAGCGACTCGTTCAGAAGGTTGTTGATGAGTAGCGATCCATTGCATGACGTTGGTGCAGGCATGGAGATGACTACCCAAGAGGCCGCTGCGTACCTCAGCGGACCAGTCGGCTACACCATCAGTCCTAGAGTCATGTACGGACTCAAATCGTTCGGACTAGGACCCATCGTTGAGAAACGAGGGTCAAGGGCGGACAAGGGCAGGCCACGAGCGACTCCTGAGCCTTGGCGCACTACAAATAATCGATCGTTCTTGCGAAGCTGTTTCTGCGGTGGGTTACACGCCATCCTGTGCAATCCGTTGAAGGACCCGGCCGGCATGCTTCAGGGCATCCTGGATATTTGAGGTCTTTATGCGGTCGCCGCCGACTTCCCGCAATGCCAGCTCGTTCCTACGGAATCAACCACCACGTCGCTCGTTCGGTTGCATCAACTCAGCGATATAGGCTGTCCGGTATGACCGACGCTTGGACCATAGACGACCCCGAACAGCTCTCCGATTTTGAACTTAGCATCGAGGAACAATCAGATCTGGTTGAGGCCGAGGCGGAAGTTGCAAGCGTCAGTTACTCCGGACAAGACTTCGACATCGACGGTCTGGTTCGACGGCTCAACAATGGCGATATCAAGATCCCGCAGTTCGGTCACGAGGATCCCGGTATTGACTCGGCCGGCTTTCAGAGGAGCTTTGTGTGGAACCGCTCTCAAATGGACAGGTTCCTGGAATCACTTCTGCTGGGCTACCCGATCCCAGGCATCTTTCTTGTGCGGCAAACGGACAACGTGTTCCTCGTGCTGGACGGCCAACAACGGCTCCGCACGCTGCAACACTTCTATAGCGGCATATTCAAAGACCGCACGTTTGCGCTTAAGAACGTGGCTGCGAAGTTTGAAGGCATGACATACAAGAGTCTTCCACCCGAACTTCGCCGGTCCCTGGACAACGCTTTCATTCAGGCTACTATCGTGGCGGTTTCTGGAGACTCGGAAAATCTCGATGCCATCTACCAGATTTTCGAGCGACTCAACTCTGGCGGGACACAGCTGACGGCCCATGAAATCCGTGTCGCATTGTTCGCAGGACAGTTCATCGACTATCTGCAAGATCTCAATTGCGACGACAACTGGCGCGCACTCTACGGCCCCCCAAACCAACGTATCCGCGACCAGGAGCTGGTGGCTCGAATCTTGGCTATGTATGTCGACGTGGATGAGTATGCTCGCCCGCAGAAGACATTCCTGAACACTTTTGTTGGTAGCAACCGAAAATCTACGCGTCCTGAAGTGTTGGAAGCAGGCCGTCTCTTTCGGGCGGCGGCAAAACTAATCAACGAGGCGGAGGGAGCCCCGGCTCTGCGCCGTGCATCACGCCAAGTCAACAACGCGTGGACGGATGCCTTGTTCGTGGGTGTGATGCGTCGTCTGTCCCAAGCGCCTCTCACTACTGAGGAATTCAGCGACGTACACCAACATCTTCGTGAAGACCCGACATTTCAGAAGTTTGTTACCGGCCCCAGTGCAGATGAGGAACTAGTGCGAGGTCGAATTGCGGCAGCAATCAAGGCCTTTTGCGCGGTATGACCACGCCCACTCGCTGGCCATCCGTCGAACTCGAAAATAGCAGGCGAAAGCTACTCGCTCTCCGAGAACTGGTGAATGGACTAGTTGTTGACGGCACAGGCGCAGATGTGGAACTGGCGAGATTCCTCGTTGTGCGCTCCTGCGGTCACGTCGAGTTCTCGTTCGATGAATCCATCGCAAGTTTTGTTTCCGCCCACTCCAGGCTTAACGTCGCGTCATACGTCCGAGGCGGTCTCTTCCGCGGCCGAAATCCGAAGTCGGGAACAATGCTCGAAGTACTTCGCCGATTCGATTCGGAGTGGGCAGCGGACTTTGAGAGTTTCATCGGGCAGGATCTCGGCCTCTACCAACGTGAGCTCGACTTTCTTGTCGATCGACGCAACAAGATAGCCCACGGCCAAAGCGAGGGAGTCACACGGAGGAAAGCTCTGGATTTGTGTGACTACGCAGTAGACATCGCAGACTGGCTCGTCGATTGCTTCGACCCGAAGAAGTAGGATCCAGACAAGATTCGGCTCGAGAACAGGATGACCCCCCTCAGCCCCGACCAGCTCCGTCAAGTCGCTGAAGCCCGGATACATCCCGAGAACCGGGGCCGGGCACCACGACGCTGAGTCCTAGCAAGCGGAGCCCGGCTGAGGTCGGCCCACCCCGTGCTGGGTCGGGGAACAATCACTCAGCGGGTTGCATGGGGGCCAGTGATCCATACCCTTTGGGGGACGGGCGGGGGAGTGAGGCCGTTACGTCCTCACCCCCACCGTCCCGTAGGGCCACTGCTTGCCCTACCAGCGCGGGTTCCGTCCGGTGAATGACTTGGGGAACCCTTCTTCCGGCTCCGCGTACTGAGCCTTACCTCCACAGGGCCGGAACGTGACGAGCCGCGTAACTGATGCGGCCTGCCCGGCAAGCGACCGGAGTCAGCGCAGCGGAAACCTGAAATCCATGCCGTAATGAACGGCATGTGCCCATGCCCGCAACGTTGATTCCGACAAGGACAGGCTGATCTCCTCCGCCTCGTGCCTGGCAACGGCCATGATGTGAGATACCGGCTCACCTTCCAGCACTCCTACCCTCGCGGTCATCCGGGCGAGGTCCAACCTGGTGTTCTCTGAGTTCACGGCAATGTCCTTCTGCTCTCGATTGATCTGTCCTGACGAAGGTAAAGCCAAATCCCGACGCCGTGGGGGACGGGGGCCGAGTCCTGATAAGCGGCACCCAGGGAGAAACATGCTCGCAGGGCTCGCACTGATAAAGGGCGTCCGCTTCGCGGCCGGCTGTTGGGCGCTGCCGGTCCGTCGCATTCCGCGCGCCGGACTGACCGAAGCGGACGAAGCCGACGCGTACCACCAGCTATCCCTGCTCGGTTCTACGGTCAGTCCCGATGATGCCGTGTTAATGCAGTATCGGACGGAACAGTTGACGGAGTGGGTCAACGTCGAGGGCGCGCTTGCTGACCTTGACGTAGGGCATTGCGTTGGGCGGTCAGGTCCTGGTCGTTCGTTGAGACTTGGGCAAGCCGATCTTCATGAGGGCATAGTTGCAGTAATCCCCCCATCACCGTGCATTTCATCGTGCGGGTCTTACGTACGTAGCCTGAATCAGCAACTGCGCGGGCTGTGCCGCCGGGTTTCCGTAGCACGGTAATCGACCGGCTTACGGGCAAGTCTGTACGGACGGGGTGCGAGACATTATTCGCTGTGTTTCGAGGGTGATGGGTGCCCGGAGGGGTGCCGTCGATGGTTCGGGGCACTTCTTGCCTCCCGTTCACCCCCTCTCCGTTGGGGGAAGACGGCGAGAGGTGCCTGTAAGAATGGGGCATGCCTCCACATAATTTCCCGATCAGACGGGTGGCTGAAGACCCGGCCCACCTTCTCGGCCGCGGTCGGTGGCCGGGTGCCCTGGCCCCTGTCGCCCAGGTTCTCGACCAGGGGCTCGATCTGACTCCGGCCACTATCTTCGTCGGTGAAAATGGGTCGGGAAAATCCACTCTCGTGGAAGCCATCGCGCTGGCTTATGGATTGTCTCCTGAAGGCGGATCTACAGGGGCCCGCCACAGCACCAGATCTACCGAATCCATCCTTGCCGATCACTTGCAGCTCGTCCGGAACGCCGGTGCCACAAGACGCGGCTACTTCCTGCGGGCGGAGACAATGCACGGCTTCTTCACTTACCTCGAGAAGAACCCGAGCACGTCGGGTCCGGACATTTCGTTCCACGACATGTCACACGGCGAATCGTTCTTGGAACTGGCGGTGGATCGTTTCCGAGGACGTGGATTGTGGGTGCTCGATGAACCGGAATCGGCGCTCTCCTTCGCCGGATGCCTCAGCCTCCTCACTGTCTTGAAAGATCTCCTCGCCGAAGGCTCCTCACAGGTCATCATGTCAACACACTCGCCTGTCCTCGCAGCACTTCCGGGCGCGCAGATTCTCGAAGTCGGCCCGTGGGGACTTCGGCAGCAGAAATGGTCCGACCTCGATCTGGTTTCCAACTGGCGGTCGTTCCTGGACTCGCCTGAAAGATACCTGCGCCACCTTTAGGGAAGTCCCGGTCAGGGATCCCTCTGCGGGAATCTGCGAGACTTGCCCGATGATTACCGAACACGCGCTGCTTCCCGTCATTTCCGGCCAGGAAGAATATTTTGAGGCAGCATTCGACCGCGCTCGTTTGATTATTGCGTCGATGCCCGGCTTCGTCTCGTTGTCGCTCTCGCGCTCGATCGAGACCCCCAACACGTACCTACTTCTCGTGCAGTGGGACAGTTTGGAGGACCACACCGTTGGCTTCAGGGGATCCCAGCAGTATCAGGAGTGGCGGGAGCTTCTGCACAAGTTTTACGAGCCGTTTCCGTTGGTCGAACACTACGAGCTCGTGAGCTCAGCTCCTCAGTAGAGCGCGCCTAGCGTGGGCGGCACCCCGGAAGGGGATCCTCAAACGGGGTAGCCGCGGCGCATGCCATCCTTGGGGTATGGCACGAACCTGGTTGTCGGTGACTGTGGAATTGCTCGGTGGTCGTGGTGAGGAGCTGTGGCCGTGGCCCGGGCGCGTCTTCGCCGTGGGACCGTCGCACACCTTCATGGATTTCGCCGATGCCATCAACGATGCCTTCGCCCGGTGGGACCGCTCGCACCTGTCACTGTTTACCCTGGCCGATGGCCGGGTCATCACTGATGAAGAGACGGGAGCCGAAATGACCTCGTCGTTCCGCGGCCCGATCATCGCACCGATCGACATTGCTACTGCCAAGGTCGCCCGGACGGTGGAGCCGGGGGCTGAATTTCAGTTCACGTTCGACCTCGGTGACGCGTGGATGCACCGGTGCGTGGTCGGGGAGGTGAAGGTCGACCCGCTGGAGGTATTGGGTGTCCGGCCTGATGTCCCCCTGCCGTACTGGGGCTGGGGCAGCATCCCGGACCAGTATGGGCGCCGGTGGGCGGCCGACGACGGGGAGGGCCGGGCGCCGGGAAGGCCGGGCCGGCCGCACCCGATGCTGCTGCACGAGTGGCCCGCAGAGGTGCAGGTGCCGGGGCTCGACCTGTCTGAGCTGCGTGGAGCCATCGCGGCGGCAGATGCGGCCCGCTTCCTCAAAGCGGTGACGGGACGTGACATCGATGATGCTCTGCAACAGGTGGGCGCCGGCATACCGATGGCGCTTCAGCAGAGACGCCGGGACGCCGAGCCGGTGGCACTGTCGGTCATCAACCGGCTGACGTGGCGCGACGGCGCCGGTGACCGGCTGCTGGCCGAGGACCTGCTGGCCGGTCTGCGCCGCGAGCCGCTAGCAGGCCGTGTGATGCCGGTAGACCTCGACATGCTCAGTACCGTGCTGGAAGGGGATCCCGACCTGTCGACCGGTGGCTACCTCGACCTGCGCACCGGGCAGGTGTACGACGAGACCGCCACTGACCCGATGATGGTCGGGGAAGACGCCGCCATCGACGTGGAGGAGGAACCGGACCGCTGGCTTCGACTCAACCGCACCGGTTCACGGAACGGCTGGCAGGACATGGCGGCCTTCGCCGAGCGGCAGCACGATAAGGCCCTCCGAGAGCGGCTGGAACGGGCGATCGAAGGCAAAGGCGCCTTCTACCGGTTCCGCGACCTCCTCCACGGCGAGAACCTCAGCGAACAGTGGCACGCCTTCTCCACCGACCGCCAGATGGGCCGTGCCCGCGAGTTCCTCGCTGACAATGGCATCCGCGTGGGCTAGCGAGCCCGGCCCAGTCAGCGTCGGCACAAGACCGTACCGCCCGTCTCATACCCTCAACCGTGGAGCAGCTGAGTAACCGATCAACGTCACAGCCCGTTGGCGTTTTTACGGTCTCCAGCGGCGGGACAGACGGAGGCTCATGAGTTCGTCCTCAGACTTCGGAACAGGTTGATGACATGGCTTGGGTTGCGGTCAAGCATGAACGTATCGACATAAACCAATCCGTCTAGGCCGGGATGTTCTGCAATAATCTGTGCCGCCGCCCTTGTTAGTCTGTCCGACATCAAATCAGCTTCTCCTGATTCCAGTGAATGCCGCAGCACCACAGCGATGCGTCCTTCAGCTGGTTTGTCCCACAGGGCGCAGGCGGCGAAGTTGTTCTCGAGTGTGGAGACGTTGTAGACCGCGGCCCAGTTTTTGATTGCTTGCCGATGCTTGTCCAGCTCAATGGTCAGGTTCCGGCCGTCGAGTACTGCTTTCAGGTCTTTGGCTAGACGCCAGTCAAGAAGTGCGTGGTAGGCCATATTGGAATAATCGCGCAGGCAGCGGTAGCAGGAAGACGAGCACTCCCGGGAGTGCTCACCCGCCAGTTCGTCCAGGTAGGTGTCAATGTCAGCGAGGTATTCGTGAAGGATCTCGGGTCTTCCCAAGTGGCTGCTGAAGCCCGCGCCGTTCTCCAAGGTGTCGGCAAGAAAAGCGAACGTGGTTGGCTCGCCGTCCTTCAGCCCGGTATAGATTCCGGCGTTGAATTCCTGGGATTGAATGTCTAGCTTCTTCGCAGCCACTGTCCTCATCAGGAAGCTCAGTGAGTACCAAGCGGCTCGGCGGCCTTGAATAGAGTCATACGCGCCGTGTTGTTGAGGCGCTCCGGTGCTCAGATCCAGCCGTAGCCCCTGAGGTTTGATTACTGCTGACTGCGGTCCGTAGAACAGGAAGTCCGTCGGTTGAATAGTTCCCAGCGCAGCAGCGATGGAAGGTTCGGACTGGTCGGTGTGCACCGCGCTCGTCCCGTCAGGAGCTATGGCTATGTAGCCGCCCCAGTAATCGTTCGGGAGGGCTTGCTTGAACTGGAAGGATTTGCCGGAGTTGTCATTGATCACATACCTCTTCCCGCGGCCCGAATATGCGACTGAACCGGGGAGGGAAACGGGTAGCAGTTTTTGGAGGTCGGCCACGGCCCGGGTAGAGGTCGACTTGGGTGACCAGGAGAAGTTGCCGTCGAAGTCTCGGGGGGTGCCTGCGCGGTATCCTTTGGGCTCCCGGAGATCGATGGTACTGAAGGTTCCGGGGTCAGCTCCGCACTGTGGGCAATAGCCTGCTGCGTATTCTGAGCCTGTTGGTTTTTCTTCCACGTATGCACACTGCCTGCATACATCGATTAGTCGTTCGTCGCCCAATGCATTGTCTTCAGCCGTGACTGTGCGACCAGCGGGGTAGAAGGAGGCCACTCCGATGACAGGATAAATTTTCCCGTCGCGCACCAGCTCACTGCCCGGAGCGAACTGGTTAACTGCCATCGCTGCATCGCGGTCGATCACATTGTCCGGCGGCCAGGGGAAAGCGGAGCTTGGTTTTTTGAGGTAGAGGTCCCGCACCTTTGAGGGGAACCCGAACATCGGCAGGAGGCCGCTTTCGGCCAACCGCTGACTAAGGTCGGAATGGCCGGGGATGTCGCTGAAGGCAACTACGGAAATATCCTCAGCCAGGGAGGCGATACTGGCACGTGCGATGTCCAAGTCATCCTGGCTTAGGTTCGTGTACGTCGCCAAACCAGTCGCCGCCTCCTCAACTGTTGACCAGTTGTCATTGAGCCATCGACTTAGCAGTGGCTTCACCCTGGCCCAGTCCGACACCAACCCGAACTGGCCATGTGTGTTGTTACCTAATCCGGAGAATCCGTCATCCAGAGAAAGGGCGTCGGTAAAGCCGATGAATGCACGCCGAAGCGTTTCACTTCTCAAAGCACGTGTATAAATTTCGGGACGGTTGAGGGCCAGGTATGGCTGCGGTGTCGGTTCATTGGTGATGAGTTCGGGCCGTCCAAAGTAATACTCATCGTGGCTGCGGCCCCTGCACACGGTGAGTGACACCGCCATGGGCGTCAGACGTCGGCCGGCACGCCCTACGCGCTGCTGGTAGTTGAAGCGGGTAGGTGGCATGTTGGCCAAGATGACGGAATCGAGGGCGCCAATATCGACGCCCGCTTCCATCGTTGTGGTGACGGAGAGTAGCTCAATCCCATCGGACTTCTTGTTCTCCGTCTGGTTGAGGAAAACATTCTGGAACCGGGCTTGTCGGGATTGGGCGGCGAGCCGATCGGTTTGGCCGGTAAGTTCAGCCGCGGTGAGACGGAACTGGCCCTGGCCATAAGTGGCCTTATGCCCGTAGTAATCAAGATCTGTCCCATGAGCAGTCGCCTCTGGGAGGTCCTTACCGCAGTACGTGCACAGACCGCACCCGTATACCAGGTGCCGCCGTCGGCAAGTCTGACACGTCCATTCACTGCTGGAGGGCTGGTAGATGGTTGCCATCTCGGCGTGGATGAGGAAGTTGGATACTGCGTCGCCCCATACCTTCCGGACCAACGTCTGAACGTCATCAATGTCCATATCGAACTTCACCGAGACTGCCTGCCAGAAGGTCTTCAGCTTCCTCGGTGGCGTGTCGGATACGTTTCTCATACCGGCGAATCGGCGCATTCCGGCAAGAATGCGCAGGCTGGACTGTGCGATGGCAGCCGGAGAGGAGGGAACATTCTCAGCGGCGCTGACAGAGCCGACGAGTCCAACCCAACCTAAGCCTAGAGACTCATAATCGCGTCCTACCCCGGAGAATAACCCGTCAATGATCTCCTTCTGCAAGTTTTTGTCTATGGCACCCTCGAGCTTCTTCTGGGCAGTGGATAGGTCTGTTTTCCGTGCTGGTGAAGGTTCCCAGCGGTAGATGAGCGACCAGGATGAGGGGACCTTCTCGTCAGTTTGCTGGAGGGAAGCCGATGGACCGCCGGGATTTATGCCCATCTCCACCAGCCTCTGACTAACGCGGTCAGTAAGAACGGGAAGTGAAGGAGATTGGGCAAGCTGGCGGATGGCCTCCGTTTCCGGCACGTCACTCTCAAGTTCCCACACGTCCTGCAGGAGGGTGAATGCGTTCAGATCCTTGGCGCGAAGGCGTTTGATCGCGTCCCTCGACTCTGCTGTCTTCTTTCCATCCACGATATGTTCTTTGGCTACCGGAATATCGGCTGCAACCTGATCTGATGCCGCAAGTTCTGTACGGAGGAGCAACCGCAACAGATCTTGGTAGTGACGGAGGCTGATTCCGGACGATAACTTGGCTGCGTCTTGTCGGCTGTCCGTGAAGACGATGGTTTTTCGGTTCGCGGGCTCGAGGTCTTGAAGTAGCTCTGTGATGAGCACCTGATTTATTTTCTCGAAACCAGTGCGCATGGCCCGAATGGGTGATCTTTGACGTTTCTTGTCTGCCGCCGGCACGACCCCATCGGCGGTGTGGGTTATCTCCCAGTCATCGGCGCAATTAGGGCACCTCGTCGGGAACGGCGACAACTGCTCGGGGTTTCGCTTGAACACACCCGAGTTCTGGCCGCGCTTGCCTGCTGGTGTGGCCACCTGGAACGTCCAGCCGGTGTGGTCATTACTTCCGGTCGGACGGAGCTCGCCCGTCTCCGGCCTGAGGATCGAGCGTCTGAATGCGTACTCTACCTTGTTGCCGTCTGCACTCCATTCCCGATCCTCCAGATCCGGGTTCTGCTTCTGAGGCCAGTAAAGAAGGTAGTTATTGGCTGTCCGCTCGAGACCCACCTGATCGGGTAGATGTTCGATGTCGGACAGGTCTGCCAGCAGGGTTACTGGCTTCCCCGGAGGCTGGGTCGACCCAGCGGGTACGTACCCTCCCAGGAAGACGTCTCCACAATTCTGGCAGTACAGGAATTCCAGTACTCTGGAGCCGCATAGGCACCGGCTGACCGGTTCGGAGTACAGGCGCCCTACAGGACGCGTCTGACTGCCTCCTTCCGGAACTTCAGGGCACGCCGGGTCGGTGCAGGCCCACATACCCGGTACGTTCCGGAAAAAAAGATGGCTTCGCAGTAAAGGCCATTTGATCGCGCCTGTTTTTTCCGGAGAGGCTGCAGCAGTTTTCAAGAGCTTCTGTACTGCCTGACGGCGTGATCCTTCAGGCAGCGCCGGGAATAGATGATGCTCCATCTGCTTTAGAGACTTCGCCTGCGGTTTTGACTGAGGCTCGCCATTGTCGGCCAGGAAGAAGACGTTACTCAGGGCACTGGCTCCCGTGAGCTCGTCCGTGTGGCCCGGGACTCCCTCCGGGCTTGCGAATCCCGTTTCCGACAGGTCAAGAGCCGGATCCTGTGCGCGGATGAGCTGTCCGGAAAGAAAATCGAATGATTCGCGCGGCACACCAAAAAATTCCTCGACGAAGGCTTCGTCCCGGTCAGATTCCAGGGAGGCGGAGGCGGCGATGACTTGGAACTGGTTGGAGTCTTCAGCCAGTCCGAGCCTCATCTTCAGGTTGCGGATGAGCAGCGCGACTTCTGTTCCGGCGGTACCTCTGTAGGAGTGCAGTTCATCGACGATGAATGTGAATCGATGGTCAGAACTGGCTTGAAGCCACTCACGGGTTGAGTCGAAGTATCGACTGTCACGCTCGCGCAGGAGCAGGACGTTGAGCATCGAATAGTTGGTGATGAGAATGTCGGGGGCAGCGTGGGCCATGTCCCACCGGGAGACCATTTCGGCTCCGCCCAGACGGGGCATGAAGTACTTAGACTCGTCATCGAGCTGCTGCATCTGGGTGCTGCGATGATCAATATCTTGAAGATACGAGCGTAGATTCCCCACTGCAACTTTGTTGTCCAGTGCTCCTGTGACGGGCGTTGCCCCGGTGTACCGACCGAAGTAAAAGCGGTGCCCGCGCCTATTCTTATCCAACCAAATCCGGGCCGCATCACTGTCCAGTGCCTTGCGCAGCCGGATTAGCTGATCGTCAACCAGCGCGTTCATCGGATACAAAATGATGGAGCGGACAGCTTTGGTGCGTCCAGCCTCTGTCTCCCGCTGTGGCACGAACGGACTATTTGCCCCTCTCCACCACGTCGCGAAAGATGATCCATGACCGGTCCAGGAGGTTGATTCGGCCAAAAGGTTAGAAAGTAGAGGCAGGAGAAAGGCCTCGGTCTTACCTGCACCAGTGCCCGCGGTCACTACCACATTGCGTTTATCCTTTACGACCGATATCAGGGCTGACTCCTGGTGGGTGTACAGGTCCCGACCGGCAGGGATGAGACCGGTTCGCGCGAACTCAGCCAGGTCCTTCGAGGCGTGGGCCTTTTGTACTGAATCCTCGAAGGACTGAGTGGAAGCCAGGTATTCGGGGCGCAGTTCGATGAAGGGTTCCCTGTAGACGCCGTTGTCCTTGTCGAGGATCCGACGTCGTTCTGCTTCAAGGTTTTCATCGGCAAGTCCGAACGGTGTGTCGTAATAACGAAAATATGACTCCCGCAAGTGGTTGAACGTTTCCACTATGTCCAAAGGCATGATGTCGGCTTTCTGTAGAACGAGCGGGAGCGCTGCATATGCTCTAGCGCACTTGCAGGTGTTGGTGAATGGATCGAGCGACGGCTAGAGCAACAGAGTTGGGTACATTTTCATAGGTCCACGCTCCGCCCGGAGGCCTCACGGGGCTGACCCCGCTACACAGGGCCAGCGCTTGCCGGTGTTGCACCGGAAGCGGGAGGGTGGCATTGACACGGAGTGTCCCGATGGGATCTTCGACGTCTTCGAGGATCTTCAACTGGAGACACTTGCTGTCCACCTCGGACATGGTCAGGCACATACCTTCCGCATAGCCGACTGAGGACCAGAGTCCAGATCTGAACAACCAGTATTGCCACCGTCCGTTCACCGTTTGCCTGAACAGTCCATCCCGGCGAAAAGCCTCAACGTGAGTGAACTCCCGTTGGGAGATGTTGAACATCTCAACTGCTGACCCGAAAGTGTTGGGTCCTGCTGATCGAGGCCCGGGACCAAGCAGAGGAAGATTCGCTGCTACCGACAAAGCAGCACACGGGATGAACGATGCTCCTACGTTGGCGGCCACCTCGCCGAGTTCTGCTTCACTGTCGTATTCAAGGAGAAGGATCTCTGGGTCGCCGAGCGCCGCTGTCCCGATTTTCGGGGGTCCCACCTTGTGCAGAACCGCCTCCTCTTCAAGCCGGTCCTCTAGTTCCGCTGTTCGTTTGCCGATGACCAATGCAAACGCCGAGGACCCTGGAAGTTGCGTCAACACTGTTGGTCGAATTCGCCATTTGCTCTCCGACCACAACAAATCCAGATGCCCCAGCACCTCCAGACGCCGCAGATACGCTCGAGCCGCATTCGTTCTGGCCCGCGGAAGGCCGGTCATCAACGCGGCGACTGATGACGTCACGTCAGAAATGCGGCCATGACCACGAAAACTCAACCACTCTAAGACGAGATCACCGTCCATAGATGCTGTCCTCCATTGACTGTGACAAATATGATCTCCACAAGCGGTCCGGGTTACCGATGGTTTCCCTAGCGGCCCGGCGCCAAAAAGCCTGGGCCGGACCATCTATCGATCCGAAGTTCGGTGGGGCAGTCGCAATCCGCTGGGGCTGCGAAAACTTTCCTGCCCGTTCAGTCAAAACCCAGGTTGTACCCTTCGGGACAGAGACTTTCCACTGGTAGGACTCGGGAAATCCGAGACTTGTAACGAAGGAGGGAATAGGAGGCTCACCACACCTTCGTACCAGTCCCGAGGAATATACGAACCATACAGCGGCATCCCGTCCCCGTTTACAGAGCACATACTCGGGAGCCCCCGCTTCTGGCATAGGACCGGGAGGCATGACATCGTCGTGACCTTTGGTCTGCGCCGCCTCCCACTGAGCGGCAGAACCGGTGGAGTGGACGAAAAAATCCAAGGTGAAATCAGCGACAGAAACTGAGTGCTTCCCCTGCGTAAAGGGTCCGGCGAGCCGAAGGGGAAAGAGGGAACCGTTGGCCTTCACTCGTGTTCCGGGCAGTCTGTTGTCAAGGACGACGTGAACGTACTCGTCAGAAGATTCCTCTGGGAGCTGCACATCCGGCTCGCCCCCCAGCAGGTAGTGGCGGCCCCCGACATCCGTCCGCAACTCAAGACCGTTCGCGAGTTTGGGCCGAGAGCTGGGAGGTGGCTTCAGGAGCTGGCCCAGGCTGTTGAACGACCCTGCCGCTGACAGGTCAATCGGCTCCACGAGGGACACATCTACATATACGGCCCATCCTGGGAGGACCTTGCCGCGAAGCTTCCAGTACCCGGACGCGGCACTTTTGGTGAGAAGCTCTTCCATTTCCGCTACATCGGTGTCCTGCACAACGAACAGGTGGGGCTCGTCCGGAGTGGCGTCTGGCACCGACTGCCAGTGGCCCGATGAAGGGTCGATGCGCAAGATCCACATTTGACGCACATTCTTGGTCAGGACAGATCGGGCTCCTGTTGCCCGAAAACGGTGATTGATCAGATTAGCGCTTTGGGGGAGGCTGCCCAGTACAACGTCGTAGACAGAACCGTAATCGGGTTTTTGGATTGAGAAGAGTGAACCGTTGTCCTGCCTAAGCTCGTCCGTTTCCAACCGCGGATCAACAGGGATCACCCAGCTGATCGACCAGTCCTCTGGGTCAATGCACAGGCTCAGGTCCAAACGCACCCGGCCCTTGGCCGCAGTCGGACCGGAACTTTGCTCAGCAGCTAATTTGGCAATCACCGCCAAGAGCAATGGATTTCCAGAGCCTTTTTGAACCAGGTCCACGAATGCCGTGGAGAATCCCCGTGGCTTGTCCAGCCACAGGCGGAGTAGGGCCAACAACTGATCCGGTGACGACCTGTGGTTCCGATCAACACGGAGCCGGTCAAAAAAACCGGACAACCGATCCCGGTCGGACGCTTTCAACACGGTTTGCGAAAGCGGATAGCCGATTTTGTTGAAGGTGTCGTGAGTGCGGATAGTGCTCGGGCCTAAGAGGTCGTGGTTTCGTTCTATCCAGGTATCGAGTGTCTGCCACATCTCGGCAACTACATCGAAGTGCTTCTGGATACCCGTGGCGGTGAGTCTGTTTGTACCGGACGTCATCAGGGTGACCAGCCGAGGGTAATAAGCGGCAGAGGAGAATTTCCCGTCGTTTCGCATTCTGGATCCTGCGATGACGGTGGCGGCCAACAGAGGCAGGCACGGTGGGGGTTGATCCTGCGAACCCTTCCTCCAGGAGGCGAGCCGCCGGTCGATAGGCTCGAATATTGTTGACTTGTCGGTTTGCCGGAGCTCCGCGAGAACAGCCGAGCGCAGCGACTCCACAGGATCAGGTAGGAGAGGGCAAATCCGCGTCATTTCTTCATCATCGAGAAACATAATGACGGGTTCATCGGGTTGGTTCATCGGGAAAAATTCATCGGACAGCTTTGACTGCCACCTGTCGTAGTCCATATGAATCCCCAAAACTTCCTCGTCCCCCACGTCATGATTGTATTCGGTGTCACTGACACTCAGTGTTGGCCAGGACAGCGGCGCAGTAGACGGAACAAACGATCACTGAACGCGACTGGGTTGAGGCCATTGAAGCGTCCGTCACTTCGGCGCTGATTTCAGGCTGGTGGGGCACGACCCCGATTCGCGGACTTATCCAAAGTATTTGCAAACGCCGGCTATTAATTAGGAATGTCTGCCGAACTCGTCGACGAGTACCCGCCCGAAGCGTACGCCCCGAACGGAGTCCTCTGGTGGGAGCTCGTTACGCACCCCGGCAAGAAGATGGAATACGGCGCTGAACTGAAAATCTGCGCTTGGCTGGCGTTCAATCGGCCTATCGGGACCACGTTCACTATGCGTGAGCTTCGTGCGGCCCTGGGCTCGGACGTCGCCAACGACGACGAGCACCTAAACCGTCGGTTACGTCAGTTGCGATCGCGTGACGGCTGGGTGATCCCCAGCAACAAGGACGACGGCAGCATCCCGGTCGGCACCTACAAAATTCAGACGGTCGGCTGGCATCCCGGCCTAGGCACACCCCGTGCCTCCAGCAATAACATTTCCGAGTCTGTCAAACGCCGCGTTCTCGAACGAGACGGACGTCGCTGTCGGGTCTGCAATGTTGGCAGTGGGGAGGAATACCCGGGCAAACCAGGCTCCTCGGCTGTCATGACCGTGGGGCACAGAATCGCCAACGCCCACGGCGGCAGTAGCTCAGACCTCGACAACTTGCAGACGGAATGCAAACCCTGCAACGAGCCATCGCGGCAAGAAATCCGGGTGCCAAAGTCCCTCCAAGAGGTTCTGCCCGACGTGACCAATCTCAAGAGGCCCGAAAAGGCAAGGATCCTGTCCTGGCTCCTGGCTGGTCAGCGTTCGCGGGACAAGCTGGACGTGGTCTACGACGACACTCGGCGTCTGTCCCCGACAGAGCGCGCTGAACTCATAGAAAAACTCCAAGTGATGGTCTCCGGCCCCGGCGCGTGAGAATGTCGGCGGGTCCCCCCAAGGTAGTCTTAGAGGCGCAATCAGCGGGAGGAACGAAGTGGCCGAAGAGTTAACGTCAGTCGAGATCTGTGCAGGGGCTGGGGGACAAGCCCTGGGGTTGGAAATGGCGGGCTTCGGGCATGAAGCCTTGGTCGAAATCGAGCCCCCAGCATGCGAAACGCTTCGCATGAACCGCCCCCAGTGGAATGTCCTGGAAAAGGACCTCCTCGACTGGTCCGGTAAGCCTTACGAGGGTGTGGACTTGCTGGCCGGGGGCGTGCCCTGCCCCCCGTTCTCGAAGGCCGGAAAGCAACTGGGCGCCGAGGACGAGCGCAACCTCTTTCCCAAAGCGATCCATCTCGTCGACGAGATCCGCCCCAAAGCCGTCATGCTGGAAAACGTTCGCGGCCTCCTGGACGCGGTCTTCGACACATACCGTAAAGACGTCGAGTCCCAACTGAAGAAACTGGGATACACGCCCGGTTGGCGGCTTCTGAACGCATCGGAGTACGGCGTTTCCCAGCTTCGCCCCCGCGTTGTCTTTGTCGGCATCCGTAACGACCTTTCAGAGCACTTTCACTGGCCAGTTCCTGGCGAAATCATGCCGCCCACCGTGGGCGAGCTCCTGAAGGACCTCATGGCTTCCAAGGGCTGGGAGGGTGCCGATGAGTGGGCCGCCCGGGCGTCTTCGATCGCACCCACTCTTGTTGGCGGCTCTAAGAAGCACGGCGGGCCGGATCTAGGCCCGACCCGCGCTCGTGCCGCATGGGCCTCGCTCGGCGTGGAAGGCCGGACCATAGCCGACGACGTGCCGGGCGCAGACCACGAGGGCATGCCGCGCCTGACTGTACGAATGGCGGCCCGAATCCAGGGCTTCCCGGATGACTGGCAGATCTCCGGCCGTAAGACTGCGGCGTACCGCCAGATCGGCAACGCTTTCCCGCCGCCCGTAGCCGCCGCTGTGGGCCGTCAGATCCACAAAGCCATAGCAACACGGCGACTGCACGCTGTCGCGTAGTGAAGCAGACTGAAGCAGCCTTCGCGGAGGCACGTAGGGAATTTCATGCCGGCTTACTTAACAGCGGCATCCTGTCGGTCAATGCGGCGGGCATCCCCAGCAACGCTGATGGAAGCAACGAAGCCAGCAAGCAGTACGCCCAACGTGTTGCTACGGCGCTGAAAGTCGAGACGGTCAGCGAGCGTCTTGCAGGTCAGACCTCCGGCGGAGGATTTGAACAGGCATGCGCCAACTTCGTGTCGGCAACCTTCCCCCGTCTTGGCATGCTCAGACCTGGGGAATGGGACATTCGCAAGGTCAGCGGACGAGGCTCGGCAGCCCAAGCCGCGGTGTACGAGCAATACGCTCACCTCGTGGATCTGGATCTCGCGGTGAAAACCAACCCGCAGCTGCGGGCCGTTCTGGGCAACGGGTATGCAATCGCCCCCGACGTTGTTGTATCCAGAGCGCCGGTGGATGATGCCGTCATCAATGCAGACGACCTTCTGATTGATGACTCCATCGCTTTGCATACACCGTTACGTTCCTTCAACCAACAGCGCCGAATCCTCCACGCAGTCGTTTCATGCAAATGGACGATCCGAAGCGATAGGGCTCAGAATTCGCGGTCGGAGGCGCTCAACCTTATCCGGAACCGGAAGGGGCGGCTTCCACACATCACAGTAGTTACCGGAGAGCCACTTCCCTCACGGATTGCTTCCGTGGCCCTTGGAACGGGTGACATTGATTGCGTCTACCACTTCGCACTACCTGAACTGGTGGCATCCGTCGAAGACGTCGGGCATGGCGATGCCGTCGAACTGCTTACCATGATGATTGAGGGCAAGCGCTTAAAGGACATAGCCGATCTGCCTCTGGATCTCGCCGTCTAAATCCCGATATAACCTGAGCCAGAATGTGATGCTGGCCGACGGGATCACTCCCAGGCACAGTTGAAGGAAGTGGCCAATGGGCGCGCAGCAGGAACCGCTGGGGTGGTTTTATGCTGTCGAGACGCGGGACGCGGTGGCACAAACCCGAGATGGATGGCCTTACTTTGAGGCTCACTCAAGAGGCGCTGATCCGAAGGGGATGCAAGTGTTCGAGATCCGCTTTGGAGACGGTGAGTGGATGTTGGCTGTTGAAGTCGACTTATTGCCACGTCGTTTAGCAGGCACTTAGGACCTGCGGGGCTCGGTAACGCGTCGAAGTCCATCCGGCTAGAGCTGCTGTCTGTCTCTTCACCCCAGATAGTCGGCAGACGCGCGCTGCACGTAGGCTAGGGCGTCTCTCCTGTTAGGAAGGTGGCCAGTTCAACGTCAGTTGGTTGTCTCAATTCGACCGGAATTATCGCCGGAGTTGGGGCGATGTAGTCATTAATGGACGTCTGACCCTCAAGTTGAGTGGGTCGCTGGTGCTGGGCATCTGGGTGCATAAGGACCTTCCGAGTTTGTTGTTCGGAAATACCGTAGCCCGTGTGCAGACAGTTGGGCTGTAGTTTGGGGTCCGATTCGTCGGAGCTGAGACGCCGTCCTTGCCTGAATACTCGGGCCGTGACTAGGGTGTCTCGTCCCCTTTAGTGGACAGGTGAAAAGCGAATGGAAGAGCATCAGTCCGGACCGGGGGTGGCGGCTTGAGCCAGGACCACCCACAGTGTGATTGAGCTTAGGCTCACTGTTTGTCGGCCCAGCGTTCGTGTGCGGACTGCCGGCTGATGCCTACTGCGCGGCCGATATCGGCCCAGGATGCCCCTGCGGCCTTCGCGGCCGCGACTGTCTTGTCCAGCCGGTGGCCGGCTTGGTGGTATTCACGCGCTGCCGCTTCCACACCGAGGACCGCTTCCGACGGTGCGATGTGGGCTTTCCACTCGTCGTGGATGGCGTCTTCGACCTTGCTGGAAGCGTCGGCGAATTCGTGTGGGGGAACGTAGTCCCGCCGGTGTGTGAGATCGGCGGCGGCCGGGGATGTGACCCGTTCCCACATCTCGCCTCGCCAGCCGCAGCTGCAGGCTCCGCGCCAGCCGATGATCTCGCTGTCCGGGACCACTTCGTGGCCGGGCAAGATCTTGTCCGGCTTGTAGCGGCCGGTGGTGCCTTCCACGAGCATTCCTGCGCCAGATGATGATGAGGACAAGCGCCCGTCCGGTGCGACGGCGGCCGCCCAGCCCTCATGTTCGTTGTCGTTCGATACCCAGCCCATGACCACATCCTTCTGTCAGGCAATCCTGACAGACAGTTTGTCAGGGGTCTCTGACAATTTCCACGGCATCTTATTCAGTGGGGGGTCCGAGCGTCGGCGGAAGGCCGATATCTGCCGCCGACAGTTCCGGCCGTGCCCGGAGCAGGCGGAGCGGGTGCCGGAAGGACCGGCCTGACCAGGCGGTGTCGGCGGAGACTTCAACGGCCACTGGTTCCACCAGTGTCAGCGTCACGGGTTCTTTGTCGCGGTTGAACCGGTCCAGGGCCGTGCCCTTCACCGTCTCGGGCCACGGATGCACCTGCCGCGGCGGTTCCAGCCAGCGTGCCAGCTCACGGGCGGCGGCTGTTTTCAGCGGAGTGGAGCGGCCGACGATCCGCAGTTCGCCGTCCAGAACGAGGCCGGCCACGACCTCCCGGGGCTGGGTGATCGGTCCGATGACCGCCCCGCAGATCACTTCCACGGTTTCCCTGTGTTTGAGCTTCAGCCAGGAGCGGCCGCCCGGGGTGTAGGGCTGGTCGGTGCCTTTGATGACCAGTCCCTCGATCCCGGTGCGAGGCAGGTCTTCAAACCACCGGGCAGCTTCGTCCGGATCCGTGGTGGCGGGGGAGAGCGACAGCGGGGGCTCCCACCCGCGGCCCAGTTCTTCCAGGAGCGCCCGCCGCTCACGGAAGGGCAGTGCCCTCGCATCATGTCCGGCCACGGCCAGAACATCGAAGGCCACGTAATTGGCCGGAGTCTGCCGAACCTGTCCGGGGAGGGTCTTAGGGCCGGCGCCCAGGCGCTGCTGCAATGCGGAGAAGTCCAGCCTGCCCCCGGCCCAGATCACCGCTTCGCCGTCGACCACGCACCCGGGAGGGATGTCTGATGCGATGGCGGCAACGAGTTCAGGGAAGTAACGGGTCAGGTCCTTGCCTTGCCTGGACCACAATGAGGCCCCACTATCGTCACGGATTCCCACGGCCCGGTAACCGTCCCATTTGGGCTCATAGGACAGACTCCCGGGCAACGCATCAGCTCGCGGCATCCTCGTGATGGGCCGGGCCAGGGCCACCTTCAGCGGCGGGACAAGGCCGGTCGGCAGCCCGGACCCAGACGGCGGTCTAGCTACCGCCATCGAGGCCTTCCAGCGCCTCGACCTCGGCAACGTCCAGCAAAGCTGCCGAATCCTCGCCGGTGGCCCGGGCCAGGTCGTCCAGGGCTTTGAAGTGGACCCGGGCGAGGGTGATGGCCACCAGCTCGAGGTAGGGCGTGCCGTTGCGTTGTTCCAAGCCGTCCAGATAGTCGAGCATGCGCCCTTCCAGGGCGCCGGGTCCTTCGGATTCTTCCGCGGCGAGCCGCGTCAGCGTCAGGGCCGCGAGGTCGGGGTTGTCGTAGATGAGTCCCATGGGCCAACGCTACCCACCGCGCCAGCGCGGTCAAGAGCGAGTGCTAGCGCCAGCGGTAGGATTCCAGCGCGCGCAGCAGGTGAGCGGGGCCGCCTTTCAGGTGGTCGACGGGGCGTGCTCCGGCAAGGACCCGGGATGGGGTGACCATCCAGAGCGTGAAGTAGTTATGCGGGATCTGCAGCTCCAGCGCTCGTTGAAAGAGCGCAACGACCGTGGGGTGGAGTTGTCCGCCGCGGAGGAACTGGAATCCCGGGCAGAAGGTGCCGTCGTCGATGAAAATGCGCACAAGCTGGCGCATGACTGGTTCGGGGTCTTCGATGAACTCGGAGAGCCGGCGGCGCACCTGTTCCAAAGTAGGCAGCGTAAATTCTGCCCGGATCCCTTCCCAGGTCTGATCGCCGATCGGCTGGGTGTTCATTGTCGCCGTGGCCTAGTCGCTGATGTCTTCCAGCAACCACTGGGTCGAGAGCGGGTTCCGTCGCAGCGTGAAGGTCCGCAGCGCGGAGTTTGAGGACCCGAGGCGGACCTGGATGCGCCAGTATTCGATGCTCACCAGGTCACCGCTGCCGACGGCAGCGGTGCGCCGGGTGTCCCACCAGGCGTCCCGTGTGAACCAGTGCACCGGATCGGCCGCCACGGCCCAGATGCGGTCCTCGTGCCGGACGGCCAGGGGTGTGTCGGCCGGGGTGAACCGGACGTCCACGGCAACGTCCAGGGCTGTTTCATTCGCTACTGCTGTCACGGTCTACGCGCTCTCCCAAGTTCCTGGTCATCATTTCTTCCCGGCGGGTGACCGCCGAACTCCACACCCAGGTCCGGTAGGTCACCGGACCGTCTTTCCACGTCACTTCGACGGCCTTGGCCGTCCAGGCGTAGACCTCGCCGTCCACCAGCTCGGCGCAGTTCGGAAACCGGATCCACGCCTTCACCGGGATCCCGGGGAACCCGTTCTTGGACGGAAAGTGCTCGAAATCGAGCTCTTCCACCGTCAGCCCAATCGGTGACGCCCGCCGCGCATACCGCGCCTGCAGCCGGCTCGCCTGCTCCGGGTTCATATCATTAGTCTAGAACTGATCTTCGATTGCATATTTTCTGTTGGGAAAGTGTGTTCTAACATGTGCGGCCGTAAAAAGCGGCCTGGAAGAAGCCGCTGTGAACTACTCTGCACGCAGGGACCGACATTACAGCCGGTTGCACCCCCAGTGTGGACAGCCTTGAGCTTCGCCAGGGCTCCGCCTGCCCACAATGGGCACAACCAGCGGCTACTGCCGGGGAGGGCGGCCTCTGGTCCTCCCTACCTGCCATCCGGGAACGGCGTCGTCCAGGAGTTTGAGTTTCGCAGGGTCGATTTCGCCGCGGCGGCGTTTGTACCGCTGGGTGTGGATCCACACCCCGAGGGTGTGTTCACGGTCCGAGTCGGTCTTCCGGTGGCGTGGCCAGTCGTTGCCTTCCTCCCGGAAGTCCACGAGCTGGGCGAGGCGATGGTGCCAGCGGGCATCATCCTCAACTTCCCTGCGGTTCTCCAGCCACCCCGGCACCCGGAAGAGACCGGAGCCGTAGGCCGGGTTCAGGGTGCCTTCGGCTGCTTCGCGCCGGCGCTCGGACAGCCACCGCGCCATGGACCGTTCGCCGCGGTCGCCGGAACGGCCTTCAGGCAGCCGGCCTTCGGCCGTGACCCAGGCGATGACCTCATCCATACGGGCGAGATCCGTGGGCGGGGGGTACGGCATGGGTGCGGCGGCGTGGTGTTCGGCCTCGAGGCCCGGATCCTGGCGGCGGGCGATGGCCAGGTGGTATCCGACGGCGGCAGGTTCGGCGCGGACGAGGGCAGCGATGCGTTGCCGGCTCAGCCCGAGCCGGTACATCAGCACCCATTCGGCGTCCGGGGCGCGCCGCAACCGCCTGTCCATGGGCCCCATCCTGCCACGGCCCTCCCCGCAAGTCGGGGGTGCACCCGGCCTATAGGCATTGCTTATGGCCGCCCGCTGACGCGGCCGGCTGCCCGGTCTGGTGTGGGCGGCCGTCGCAGGTCTTTGCCGTGCCCAAACTGTTGCTTTTGCCACCGTGGGAGCCTGCCTTGCCGGGGTGGCTCCGGTGCCGGGTTAGGTCAGGTCGGGGGATGTCAGTCCGTGCCGTTGAGGTCGAAGTCCAGGTCGAGGTCCAGCGGCGAGTTCAGCCGTCTCCAGGTGGAGGTGACTGGTGCGGTGGTCAGGGCGCGGGAGATTGGCATTCGGTCTGCGGCCACGAGCTGGTCCAGGTTCAGGCCTGTCAGGGCTGCAATGTCTCGGACGGGGACTTGGAAGGTGCGGAACGGGCCAAGCGGGGGAGCCTCGTCGATGGCGCCGGGCCGCGGGACGTCGGGCAGGTTCGCGAGTTCGGGTGTCTGGTCCACGATATAGCCGGTGGCGGCGAGGTCCCCGTGATGGAGGAAAGCGGCGACCTTGAAGTACCGCAGCGGAATATTCACACCGCGGTAGGCGGGGTCGGTGTCACTGAAGATCGGGCCCGTGAACACGACGAGCCGCCGGCCGTTGTCGGCTGCGTTGTCCTGCAGGTACGATTCCAGACCGAGCCAGAGGCCCAGTCCCTGGTTGAACATTGCCGCCTGGGGCGCTGCGTTCGTGTAGTGGAAGGT
Source organism: Arthrobacter sp. P1_D12 (assembly GCF_056406175.1). Taxonomy (NCBI): domain Bacteria; kingdom Bacillati; phylum Actinomycetota; class Actinomycetes; order Micrococcales; family Micrococcaceae; genus Arthrobacter; species Arthrobacter sp. P1_D12. The sequence continues at coordinate 744 of NZ_JBFUAR010000011.1, read as the reverse complement.
GTCCTCGTTGGCCCTGGCGGCCTCGTCCCGGGTCTCGCCCCAGACGGCTGAGGCCCGGCGTACCAGGTGGCCGCGGTCGATATCGTTGCGGGCGTAGACCCTCTCGCCGGTCTGCTGGTCTTCGCCCAGCCGGGGATCGAGCCGCCACTGGATACCGGAACGGTCCAGGTCCATCAGCTTCGCCCCGTCAATCCCCAGGGCCGTCACCGCGGCCAGGCGTTTGTCCAGCCGCATGAGCACCGAGAAATGCGTGTAGGGCAGAAGGACCGTCTCGACCCCTGCCAGGGTCGGAACGGGCACCGGCACACTGAGGAAGCCGGCGTCGAAACCGGCCCGGTCCGACATGTCGCGTGCAGCAGCGGGGCCCGGTCCCAACAACAGTTCATCCATGCCCGGACCCTAACAGCCGCCGGTGACAACGAAGTGAATGAGCCGCCCGCTCAACGGTCCAGGGGCCGAAGGCGGAACGGGAAACCCCTGGCCCGGCTGGCGTGCACCGCGGGTCCAGAGACACTGCTTTCGGGCGTCCGCTGGCGCGGCCGGCTGTGGGGTCCAGTGCTGTCCGTCGCAGGGCTCCGGTCATCCCTGGCCCTTCCTTACGTCTGCGACGTTTTTTGGTTGCTGTCCTGCGGATTCTAGGCGTCCGCTCCACCCCGTCTAACCCCGGTTCCGCAAGCTCCACCGGGGCCTGCGGTGCAGGAATTTCCCTCCGGCGCTCCTGCGTCGCTGATTTCCTCCAGGAAT